>JBGSXJ010000081.1:0-2133 GCA_041751535.1 Aquaticitalea sp. | reverse complement strand
TTTTGTTTTATAATTTCCTTTTTTGTAACCAATGCGCCTCCCCCTGAAGTTGTTATGATTTTGTTACCGTTAAACGATAAGATCGAAATATCACCAAAAGATCCACATTTCCTCCCATTGAATGAGCTTCCCAATGCTTCGGCACTATCTTCCAGCACGGGAATTTCATAAGTTGATGCGATTGTATGTATTTCCTCAACTTTATAAGGCATGCCATAAAGATGGACAGTTATTATGGCCTTTGGTTTTTTGCCTTTTTTGATGCGGTCCTTTATTGCTATTTCGAGCTGATCTGGGCAAAGATTCCAGGTCTCTGATTCACTGTCAATAAAAATTGGGGTTGCCCCAACATAAACGATTGGATTTGCAGAGGCAGAAAACGTTTTACTTTGACAAATTACTTCATCTCCTTTACCAACACCCAATAATACAAGACCTAAATGAATTGCTGCGGTACCAGAACTTAAGGCAGCTACAAGACTGTCCTCTTTGAGATATTCTTGGATATCGTTTTCAAAACCAGTCACATTTGGTCCCAAAGGCGCAATCCAATTTGTATCAAAGGCGAGTTTGACAAATTCTTGCTCATTGCCACTCATATGGGGCGATGATAACCAAATTTTAGTATCCATAAGTATTTCTAACTTAAGTTTTTTACTATATATTTTCTTGTCTAGTGAGGGAGACGAGGGACAGAAATTTTCAGTCAGTCGCACCACTTAATATCACTTGATAAAAAAATTGATGTAATCGGCTAATGAAATCCTGATTAAATATCCATCTTTAATACAACATGAACCTAATAAATACGATAAAATGTAAATATCTACGTTGTTTACTATTATAAAATTAAGGGAGAAGTTATGATAGTCTTTTTGGTATTTTAATCGCCTAATTCTATATAATTGTGTTAAAAACATGATTTGTAATGGCGGGATCGTTTGACATTACCTCAAAAAGTTGTTATGGACTTTCAGTATTTTTTAACAATAATATGTTTAGATCTATTCATTAGAACCGTGAAACTCTGGCATGTCGATCGATTCTGAATTGTTGATATCTGCTCTGTTGAAGACTATATCCAGTGTTTTTAATATAATTTTGAAATCTAAAGCAAAAGATTGATTTTCAACATAATAAATATCATATTCAAACTTCTTTTCCCAACTTATTGTATTTCGACCATTAACTTGCGCCCAACCTGTAATGCCTGGTAATACGTTGTGTCTTTGGTTTTGTCTTTTACTATAGTATTTTAAATAATGAGGCAACAGTGGGCGAGGGCCTATTACGCTCATATCTCCTTTGAGAACATTTAATAATTGTGGAAGCTCATCCAGCGAAAATCTTCTGCAAAAGTTTCCAATCTTGGTTACACGTTTTAAAGCAGGTAATAAGTGGCCATTTTCATCTGTTTTATCAGTCATAGTTTTAAACTTGATAATGGTAAAAATTCGTCCGTTTTTACCGGCACGTTGTTGATAGAAAAATGGTTTACCATTATTGACAAGTAACAGGCAAATAATTATAACTATAAACACTGGAGAAACTATTAATAACCCAACAAATGCGGCTAAAAAATCAAATATGGGTTTTATGAATGACGGATATAAATTCATTAGTCTAAATTATTATAAAGATCAAGTAATTCTTGCCAAACTAATTCTCTTTTATATTTATTGATAATATTTGATCTCGCATTTTCTGCTAAATCTTTAATCAGATTAGGATTGTTATATAATTTTAGCATTGCCTCTTTTAAGGCGACGCTGTCTTTTACTGGAATTATAACACCGTTAAAATTATCTGTGATTATTTCATTACAACCATTTATATCGGTAACTATACAAGGTATTTCCATACAACTTGCCTGTAAAACCACGTTTGGAAAGCCTTCTCTATAACTGGGGAGTGTTAGTATATTGCTTATTGCTACATAAGGCCTAATATCCTCAACATTACCAATTTCATGTATTTTATTGTTGCTTTTTATTAAAAATTCAGTTTTAGTTTCAATAGGGTCCAATTCCTGTTCTTTTTGTCCTACAAGAATTAATTTCACATTTGATTTTATTTCTGATATGGAATTAAAAGCTTCAACTAATTCATTAATGCCTTTATCTTTTACAATTC
>JBGSXJ010000080.1:0-25698 GCA_041751535.1 Aquaticitalea sp. | reverse complement strand
AAGTGTACTAAAATTTAGTTTTTAGTTCAATGGATTAATTAATTAATATTTGCATTATGTTGTTGACTTTGGAGACCCCAAATCTACAGGATAAATCAAAAGCAAATTAGGAAAGTCGAGGTTGAGGGACCTCGACTTTTTCTTTTATAGTCCTAAAGGTTAAATTAATCCGCTGGCCAATCTGGCGCTTTGTTTTCGGGATATGATGTAACCAATGCTGTTGCATCTCACCTTTCATCAATAATAGACTTCCATGTTCCAAGAGTAGTTTGTGTTTTTCTTGCTTCAAAATGCGATGTTTAAAATGAAATGGGCGTGGCGCACCAAAACTGACTGACGCAATCACAGGATCTATACCCAGTTCCTTTTCATTATCGGCATGCCAGCCGTTACTATCGTTGCCATTCCGGTATAAGTTAAGCAGCACACTTGTAAATTTTTGATTACTATGTTGCATAACATCAGTTTTTATTTTTAATAATTCTGATGTGAATTTATGTGGCTTCATCGTAATGTTTGAATAGCGATATGGCAGGTCATTATCTGCAAACAAAGCGGTAAGTCTAGGCTGTGGATGGGTTTTTCCAAAAATCGTTATTGTATCTTGCTGCCAAGGAATGTTTTCTAAAAGATGCTCGAAATACTGATCCGCCAAATTCTTCGAATAGAAATTTGGAACGTAAATCAATTCGGCATTGGGAAGGTTGAAAGTGGTTTTTTCGGAAGCAAACAAATCCATAAGGTTATTTTTTCTAATTTAGCTCAAAGCTTATGAACTACAAAATAATTTTTTTTATCGTTTTTATTGCTGTTTTCACGCCACCATGTAAATCGGAGTTGGCAGAGGGTTTTGTCTATGTCAAAACTGTCATACCTGATTTGGATATTGAACTGCGCTATTTTACGTCCAATAATTTTGTAGGTGATACAATTAGGGGTTATAAATCCAATAATCTTATTTTGACCAGGCAGGCTTCGAAAGCATTAAAAATGGTACAAGATGAATTGAGAACGCAGAACCTTTGTCTAAAAGTATATGACGGTTATAGGCCACAACAGGCCGTAAATCATTTTATGGAATGGGCCAAGGATTTGAACGATACAGTAAACAAACAGCAATATTACCCGCAGGTTGAAAAAAGAAATTTATTTAATGAAGGTTATATTGCCTCGCGTTCTGGTCACAGCCGCGGAAGCACCCTAGATTTGACTATTACTGATGGAAACACCGGAATTCCATTGGATATGGGAAGCCCTTATGATTTTTTTGGAGAAGAATCTTGGGTTGATTATGATGGAATTTCAAAAGCTCAAAAATCCAACCGACAATTGCTTCAAGTTGTGATGCAAAAGCATAATTTTAGAAACTATGCTAATGAATGGTGGCACTTTACATTGCGGTGGGAACCGTTTCCGGATACGTATTTTGATTTTGAAGTGGAATAAATTCTACCTTACAAATACCACCAAGCCCAGTACATCAACCCAAACTGTAACGGAATACGCAACAATAATATCCACTTCGGTATGCCAGCACTTGCTTTTTCTCCAGTGAGCATATAAAAATGTACCAATAAAAATACAGCCAACATTGCAATGATACCGTAAATGGCTATTGCTTTTGTAGCTTCAAAACATAATCCTACACCCATTAAAATCTCGGCGACACCACTTAAACTGACCAAAAGTTTGTGATTTGGCAGATAGCGTGGCATGATACGCAAATAGGCTTTGGGTTTTATAAAATGCATGATGCCTGCAAGCACGTACATGCCTGCCATTAGGTACAGATGCCAAGGGTTATTCATCTTTGAATATTTTTAATGTGAGACCAATCCCGTAATTGTTGAGTCCAGCTTTAAGTAAAGTGGATTGTATATCATACCCTTTTTCAAAACGAAGCCACTTGTTGTCATGAACAAATATTCGCTTCACATACGTGCGATTGCCGGGTATTTTATCTGTAAAAGGCAATAATGGTCTGAAATTCGTCGGTATTTTGATGATTTCGGAACCATTCTTTAGTTCCTTATACTTTTTGTTTGGTAATAATTTTCCAAATTTGTCGGTGTAACCTAATACTTGTAGGGACACAAATATGCCGTTTTTTGGAATGACGATATCATATTCAGAAACATCCAGATTATGAACATCACCACCTTTTTCTGTTGCCCTAAATACTATGGTCTCATATAAAAGTTCCTTTCCTGGAAATCCGTTATTGTTGCTATAGAATTTAGCTTTAAATAAGGTTGAAAATGATTGCTTTTCAGCATTGGATTTTTTCCGCTTTTCCCAATCTTTAGACTCCAATGTAATAGGTAAGTGAACCTGTGAAATCATTTTTAACTGCTCATCTTCATTAGGAAAGAAGACAGCAATTTCAGATTCTATGGTAGGTAGCCAACAATGGTAATAATCGTCATCCAGATAAGGCTTAAGAGTTTCTTCTTTAAATTTTCTGTCGATTTTTGTGCGAATGACCACTTCATTAAGTTCATCAACTTTTGGAACTAACAAAATGGTTGGCGTCAGACTGGAGGTTGCAATCGTTAAATCTTCATATCCTAAAGCCGATACATAGAGCGTATCGATATCTGGATATAATTTTTTTGTAAAAATAAATGTCCCTTCATCGTCGGCAAACAGACCATTGCCATTGCCAAAAGAAACCGTAGCATAAGAAACTGGCGATTGCGTTTGGGCATCCTTGATGGTATTTTGCCCATAAAGTAAGCTTATGGACAATAGGAATATGGTATTGAGAATTTGTCTATGCAGCATCAGTTTTTACCGTCGTAATCCATTTTTCAATTTTTTGTTCTAAAAGCTGTAAAGGCACACAGCCCGATTCCAAAACTTGATTATGAAATTGTTTAATATCAAATTGATCTTTCAATTCAGATTCAGCTTTGGACCGCAATTCGAGTATTTTTAACTGACCTACTTTATAAGACAATGCCTGACCTGGATTTGCCATATAGCGCTCAATTTCCGAAATGATGCTTTCTTCGCTTCTGGCTTCATTCTCTAGCGAATATTTTATCGCTTGCTCACGTGTCCAACCCTTACTGTGCAAGCCTGTATCGACGACCAAACGTATGGCTCGGTGCATCTCGGCACTCAACATCCCAAAATATTGATAAGGATCGGTGTAAAGACCGAGCTCTCTTCCCAAAGATTCAGAATATAGGGCCCAACCTTCGCCATAAGAACTGTACCAAAGGGTTTTTCTAAAATCTGGCAAATCTTGGTTTTCCTGTTGCAATGAAATTTGATAATGATGCCCAGGAATTGCTTCATGCAAAAACAAAGATTCATCAGATACCATATTGTAAGTTTTAGCATCTACTATCGGAACATAAAAAACACCAGGCCGTGTCCCATCCAAAGAACCTTGATTGTATTCTGCACTAGCTGACGCAGCCCTAAATGCTTCGGTTTGTTTGACCTTAAAAGCTGTTTTAGGCGTTTTATCAAAAAGCTTGTCTAATTGAGGCTTCATGGTTTCATGAATCTGATTGAAATTATCAATAACAGCTTGAGCTGTTGAAAACGGCATCATTTCCTTTTTATTTCTGACTTCATTAAAAAAGGACATCAACGTACCATTATAATTCACTTCGGTTTTTACCTTTTCCATTTCAGATAAAATCCTTTCAACTTCCTTTAATCCCAATTGATGGATGTCATCGGCGGTCAAATTAGTCGTAGTGTAAAGTTTTATCTGATGATTGTAGTAAGCATCTCCTTTCGGAATTGATGCAATTCCACTTGTACTGCGTCCTGCATTTAAATATTCTGTAGACATGAATGAGTGCAAGCTTGCGTATGCAGGGACTACCTTATCATTGATGTAGTTTTTGTAGAGTATGATTATATTTTCCTTTTCTTGTTCAGAAAAACTGTCTGGAATATTCTTTATGGGCGAATAAAACAAATGCTCTTCAATGTTTGGATTTGTCATGGCTTCCAATTGGGGCAACACCTTTTTGATGAGTGATTTTGGGAGTACGTGTCCAGATTTAATACCATCTGCCATTTTTTCTTCTGCCAAAGCCATCCAGTTTAAATAACCGTCCAAACGTTTGATCCAATTTTCATAGTCTTCAACAGTTTCAAAAGGTTGTGCGCTGGCACCAGCGGCGAACTGACCTATCGTTAATTGCAGGGTCCACATTTGATTGATTGGCATCAAATCCTCCCTAAAGTCCAATCGCTCAAGATTCATATCACATTCCCAAATAAGAACTTCCTTACTCAATTGCTCACTTTCGGAAAGATTTTCATCGTTAAAGCTCATTATTTTGCTCTTATACTCGGAGTAGAACGTTTTTTCTTGTTCACGGAATTCATTGGTCAACACATTGGGCAATTGGTCGTTGTAACGATTGTCGCCTGCATTAGTGGCATTTATGGGATACATTTTAAGAGTTTCCTCGTGATAATTTTTAAGAACGGTTTCAAAATCGCTCAATGGTGCTGGTTCAGTTGAAGTGTCCTTATTTTTTTTACAGGCTAAAATTGAGACCGCCACACAGACGAGAATAATAAGTTTTTTCATGGAATGAAAAGATTAAGTTTAAAGTGATAAAGATACTTTAAATTGATTCAAAAAAAAACTGCCATCAATGTTGATGGCAGTTTTGTAAGTGGTTGGTTAATTCGGTTTAGTGCTTGTCTAATTTTTTTGTCATTGTAAAGCCTACAAACAGTCCAACACCCGACATTAAGAAGATGGTTCCCGGATAGGCGACATCATCATCTACTCCTAAATTGTAATGTAAGATGGAAGCAATAAAAATCCCGATACCGATTCCCATTAATAACAGTGCCAGATTGAGAATAAGTATTTTCCAGATTGGGGCAGTGTGTGTTTTACCTTTTACAAAAATACTGGCGTCTGCACCTTTTTCGATAAGTGCTAATCGTTCTTTATTGCGTGTGGAATAGTACAGATAGAAAATTCCGAATACGGCTGCAATAAAAAGTGGCATGATAATAAATTCTGATCCCATGATTTCTTCGTTTTTAATCCCGATGGTTTTCGGGACGATTTAATTGATTAATTTTAATGTGTTCATAACCTATGACGACAGGTTTTAAAATTTGGTTACCATTTTTTTCAAATTAATTTATTTTTGGATTTTGTTGTAACCAATACAGCTGAATAGTCGTCAAATCATCAAATGACCACCAACGACGAGCACATCATCATCAATCAAATCATTGCGGGCGATACCAAGGCATTTGCCATATTGGTGGAACGCTACAAGGACTTGGTGTACACATTGGCGATTCGTATGTTAAACAATAGGGAAGAAGCAGAAGAAGTGGCACAAGATACATTCATAAAGATATATAAGTCCTTGCAAAGCTTTAAAGGAAATTCAAAAGTGTCCACATGGATTTACAAGGTAACCTATAACACCTGTCTGGACAGAATAAAAAAGAACCAACGCCAAATGCAAGAAGTGGCAATTGACGAATTTACAGAACATCAAGTCAAAACACTGGAGGATGCTCTTGATGCTCTCGAAAAAAAAGAATTTCAACAAACAGTTCAAGAATGCTTGCAACAATTGCCAAGTGAAGACAGTTTTTTATTGACCTTATATTATTTTGAAGACTTATCTTTGGAAGAAATATCTAAAATAGTAAATAAGGAAGCCAATACGGTAAAAGTGAAATTATTTAGAAGCCGAAAAAAATTGGCAAGCCTTTTAAAACATCGGCTAGAACCGGAAATCATTAGTAGTTATGAAAGAGAACGTAGATAATCAGTTAGAAAATTTGATAAAAAAAGCAGTGAAACAATCTGCTTTAGAAAGCCCTTCATTCGATTTTACTGCGAACCTCATGTTGAAGGTTGACATTATCAAACAAAGTGCTACTACAACATATCAACCGTTGATTTCAAAACAGATGTGGTTTTTAATTTTTACTGGTTTTGTAGCATTCGTAGCGTACATACTATTCATTACTAAACCCGAAGCTTCTAAATGGTTTAGTGCAATAGATATACTAAATGCCAATAAAATTTCTAATCTCTTTAGTGGAATACATCTGTCAAGAACCGTTTTATATTCAGTTGTCTTTTTTGCTGTGATGCTGTTGATTCAAATCCCGTTGCTTAAAAATTACTTTGATAAGCGTTTGGCAGTGTAATTTCCATCAAAAAACTCCAAAATATCAATACCAGCGTTTTTTGTTCTTTTTGGAACCTTCGCCTTTACGTCCTTTTTTGTATTTGCTGCCGCCATCTTTTTTCTTATGGACTTCTGGTTTTGTCTTTGGATCTAATGGATATGGGTGTTCTTCCTCAACAGGAATTTGAACATTGATTAATTGCTGAATTGATTTTACATAATCTTTTTCATCAGCAGAACAAAATGAGTAGGCAATTCCTAAACTACTGGCACGGCCTGTTCTACCAATACGATGCACGTAGGTTTCTGGAATGTTAGGCAAATCAAAATTAACTACTGCATCGAGTTCGTCGATATCGATACCACGAGCTGCAACGTCAGTAGCAATGAGGATTTTTGTATTGCCACTTTTAAATTTACTCAAAGCAGTTTGACGGTCACTTTGAGTTTTGTCGCCATGCAACGTCCCAACGTTATAACCATTCTTCAAGAGCGTCTGTTCCAACTTATCAACGCCAAACTTGGTGCGTCTAAAAATTAGAATACTTCCCTTTATTGTATTTCTTAATAAATGCAGACACAATTCAATTTTGTTCCGTTTGGGTACATAATATAATACTTGACTTACATTTTTTGCGGCAGAAGATGTGGGCGTGACTTCAACGCGTTCAGGAGTTTTTAAGATGGTGTTTGCCAATTGTTCCACCTTAAATGGCATCGTTGCCGAAAACAACAAGATTTGTTTGTTCTCTGGGCAGAGTCGTTCAATTTTTTTGACATCATCTATAAAGCCCATATCCAACATTAAATCGGCTTCGTCCAGAACAAGAATTTCGATATAATCAAGATTGAGGTAATCTTGCTTGTGCAAATCGAGTAATCGGCCAGGTGTCGCAACTAATATATCAACGCCTTTTTTCAGGACATCTATTTGAGGTTCGATGCTTGTCCCACCAAAAACGACGGTAGAACGTAGGTTGGTATTCTTACCATAAGTTTTAAAATTAGCATTGATTTGTACTGCCAATTCACGCGTTGGACTCACGATGAGTGCCCTGATTTTTTTTCCTTTTTTTGGTTCATCCTGCTTGTCGAATAACAATTGCAAGATCGGTAGGGCAAAAGCTGCGGTTTTTCCTGTGCCTGTTTGGGCAGAGGCAATTACATCTTTTTTTTCTAAAACCAAAGGAATGGTCTGCTCTTGAATTAATGTAGGATCTGTATAACCAGCTTCTTCAATAGCTTTAAGAATTGGTTTGTTGAGGTGTAAATCTTTAAATGACATCACTTTTAATTTTATGCAAAGATAGCTCAAAAGATTCAGCTTGAATAGCAAGCATTCAATGCGATCACATTGAGCTTAAAACGTTTCAATAAAAGGCCTTTTGATAACGTGACGTCGATTTTCTTAAATTGTCTGATAATGTTTGCAACCAAATCAATTGATTGGAAATTAAATGCGCCTCCTGCAGCTGCGTCAAGGTATTGAGATCAATTTCGGTTTGTCCATCCTCGATATGTTGGTCACGTATTTTTGACAAATTTTCGTAGGTTTCCAAAAGTTTTGCCTGTGCTTTTTTATAATGTTCCGTGTCTTCGGTCGCAATTGTTCCTTTTTGTTCTATCAATATGATTGAAGCGTCCAGAGTTTGACTGACTTTTGAAATTAGCGTATCAAATTCTTTAGAAACAGGCGTGGTTTTATGATTGATTATAAAGCTTCCCATGGACGCAATCGCAGATAATATCGTGTGATTGAGCGTGACGATATCATAAATGAGTTCAAACTCCTTCTGTTTAGATTTTGGATCTTGAGTAATTCTCTGGAACGCTGCATTCAAATTGCCCATAGCCAAAAACGCCTCTTTTCGGGCTACTTTATAGACCACATGATAATTGCTTTTATCATGATATAATTCTTTGGTTTTAAGCAGATATATTTTGTTTTTTTCAACAGCATCCACTAATACTGATTTTAAATTTGACACTTCCCAAGCTGGCCATAAAGCATAACTCGCCGTAAAAGCAATTGCGGCACCAATAACTGTGTCAATAACGCGATACTGAATTACCGAAAAGGCATCTGGATGAATAAGGCCATACAAAAAAATGACACTTATGGTTATAAATGCCGCAGCAGAAGTGAAATTTTGTTGAATCAACGAAAACGCGAGTGTCAATGAAATGATGGACAAAACCGCATAGATGGTTGTATTTTGAGTTATCAATACAATACTTATGGCAACCACAGCACCTATAAGCGTCCCAATTACTCTCTTTTTTGAGCGCTCTTTAGTGAGGCCATAATTGGGTCTCAAAATAACCACGATAGTCAATAGAATCCAATAGGTGTTTGTAATGTCAAAAAAGGTGCCTAATATGAAGGCAAAAACAATCGCAAACGTGAGTCGAAGCGAATGTCTAAAAATAGTGGATTTTATGGTCAAATTTTGAAGAATCAAATCTAGTTGATATTCCTGAAGTGTTAAAAAATGGCTCGCATCCTGTCGTTTAAAAGACACGATGGAAGCATTCTTAACATTGTCCATCACTCTTTTGATTGACTGTATATATTGCAGCATTTGCGCCTGATAATCGTAAAGATTCCTTAACATGATTGCACCTTCCCTGGCTTTTGGTGGTTTGACATCATTCACATAGGTTCGGATCGCTAAATTGGTTTCAGATTGCGCATATTTTAGAGCGTCATCAGATGGGATTTTGTCTTTCGCAATAACTATTTCCGATAACAAAATCAAATGTTTGCCCATCACTTTATTGAACTTCTTAAAGGTGGTAATTTGCTCTTGATGTGCCTCAAATAATTCGTCAATCTGATCATAATTTAAATGATTGGCAATAGCCAATTCCAACATATCCACTGATGAAATAAAAATCAGCAAACGCTTTTCATCCAAATGCGATCGGCCTGAACGCTTTCGTTCTGAAAGCAACAATTCCCGCAAGGTTTCATGCTTTTCATTTATTTGGGTTTGAATTGAAAAGGTTTGTTGTAACAATTCATCACGCTTTGCTTTTTTTGTAATCAAAGCACCACGCAGTTTTAAATATTCGCCAATCAACCGAAGCGTATCAGACAATAATTGGTCTTCATCTTTTTTTGGAATAATACGATGAAACATAAATGACAACAGCAAATACCACAATCCACCGATTCCCATAAGACCGACATGAGTAAAAATTACTGGAGATGTTTCTTTCTGAATTGCAAAAGCCAAAATCATGGCCAATAAACCCGAAAAGGAAAGTAAGGAAGCCCTAAAACCGTAAACAGAAATTAAGGAGATGCAAAAAGATAAAACGGCAAGGACCAATAGTAGTAATGGTAGTATGGGTTTGGCAAAAAGAACCAAAAGTGTTACTGACATCGTGAGTACGATGCCTATCAGAATGCCATTCACTTTTCGTTTAAGGCTTCCCGGAATATCGCCTGGCGCATTTAAAAACGCCCCTATAACTACAGAAGGCGCATACTCAAAATACCCAAACAAATTAAGAATAAACAGAGGACTAACTACAGCAACAGTGAGTATGATTCCTCTGAAAAAGTGCGCACCTTTTAAAAAAAGTTCAACGTTTTTTAAATGTTCTCTAATCATGGGAGATAATTAAACACAAAGATAAATTATTTACACAGCCGGTTAAGCTAATTGCTTTAATAAGATGTTGATATGATATTGGGATTTGTATCGGTGTAGTTGATCTCAACCAGATCTTTATGTTTTCAAATTACGATTAACTATTTGATAGTGTGAACAATAAGTCTTTTAATGTTAAATTAATTTTTAAAACTAAAACTTAACATTGGCGCATGCTTTTAATGAATACTTTTGTTAACGTTAAGTTTACAATTTGTCAATTTTAAATTTACCTTAATGTTAAAAAATGAATACATGAACAATACAGAACTAAATGCATCGAATCCAGATGACGAAATAATCACCAACTCTGAAGTTTCTGACGTTGTAACCAACACACCTACTGAAGATGATGCTGTAGTATCAACAGCGCAAGATGATGAAAAGGTAGTTGAAACAAGCAAGGAAGAAACTAAAACAAAAAAAGCAACAGTAGCAAAAAAGACTGCAACAGTGGAAAAGCCAAAGAAAGAAAAATCAAAAAAAACTGCTGCAAAAGATAAAACTAAAGAAAAAGAAAAAGCCAAAAAACAAAAAGCCAAAGCGAAAGAAAAGGAAAAGAAGAAAAAAGAAAAAGCTAAAGCAAAAGAAAAGGCTAAAAAGGAAAAGTCAAAAAAGGAAAAGGCCAAAACTTCAAAAAAAGCTAAATCCAAAAAGAAAGCCAAGATCAAAAACAAAAAATAACCAATTAGTTTTTACCAATAAAAATCCCACGTTGATCGATCAGCGCGGGATTTTTTATAGGGTAGAAAAAGATAATATTATTCAAGTTTTTTGGCAGGCATTTGTCTTCCATTTTGATGTAAGGTGACACTTGTTACCTTTCCTTCACTATTTTTATCGAAAACCAATTGCGCTTCGACCACTTTCAAGAAAAAAGTATCCTCTTTTTCTGCAAAAATTTCAAATTGAGGCTGACCTGTCAATTGAGCAAATATCTGATGTTCTTTAGATGTAACTTCAATGATGGCCCCCGGAGCCAATTCATATTTCCCAACGTATTGTGTGAGTACTTGTGAATCCAACTTTATGGATTCTTTTCCAGTAGACATAATTCTATCGGTTTCTTTGCCTAGGTTGGTGTTGCCGTTATTAGTGAATGCCGCTACACGTTTTCCTTCATTTTCAGAGAACTCATAAGACGAATCACCAGTTTCAAAAATGAAGTTCGTTGGAGACATTGGATATATTTCCAATTTAGAACTTCCTTCACGCAGACTGTAGAGCTGACCATTTTCAAAAGAAACATGTCTGTAAATATCACCTTCAAATTCGTAAGCTCCGACCCATTTTTTTAACTCATTTTCAGACAGTTTAATGGCATCTTTTTTGTTTGGATATGGTTTTCCAATTGCCATTGCAGCGATGCGTGTGGTAACACCAGAAATATTTTTACAATCGCAGTTGGTTAAGCCAGAAACAAAAACATTTTGTTCTGGAAGGTAAATGCCCATGGTAGTATATCCAAAAATGCCACCACCATGTTGAAGGCTGGTTGCACCATTTACTTTGGCTTCACCCAAACCATAGCCGTATTCAATATGTTCGCCATTATTTAAAGTAGATCCGTGAATCGCCTTTTCGTAACTCGATTTTTTTATTAATATATGGTTATTGAGGGCATTTTGCCATTTCAACAAATCTGAAGTGCTTGACATGAGTGAACCCGCCGCATAAGGCAAAGTCATACTCAAATAATCGGCATTGACAAAACCATTTGAACTTTCGGAATACCCTGAAGCTCTATTAGGAACAATGGTTTTATTGTTTCCATAAGAAGATGAGGTCATGTTTAATTTTTCAAAAATGTTTTTTTCTACAAAGTCAGCATAGGTTCGGCCTGAAGCGACTTCTATAATATGGCCTAGTAATATATATCCTGAATTGTTGTACAAAAATTTCTCTCCAGGTTCAAAATCCATGGGTTCATTTTTAAAAACATCAATGAGTTCTTTCGGAGACATATCTTTTCTGGCAAGTTGGAGAAAACTGGCCATGCCGGTGTAACTTTTTATTCCTGATGTGTGATTCAAAAGATGATGAATGGAGATTTTTTTCCCAAGCGTCGGATAGTCAGGAATGAATTTGGTAATGTCATCTTCTACTTTAAGCTTTCCTTGTTCTTCGAGCATCAAAATGGCGATGGCTGTAAATTGTTTGGTGATGGAGCCTATTTCAAACACATTCTTCACATCCATGGGAACATTTAATTCCATATTGGCAATGCCAAAGGCTTTTTGATAGATTGGTTTGCCATCTTTTGCGATTAAAAAGGAAACGCCAGGTTCATTGGATGGATATTCAGAATTTAAATATTCATCTACTTGTTGTTCTAAATTTTGAGCAATGGCAAATGAAAAACTGAAAAAAGTAACACAAATAAAAGTTACTAATTTGATTGATATCGATGTTGTCATAATAATGTTTTGATTGATTGAAAGTTACGATTTATTATGTGACGATGGAAATTAAAAACAGTTACAAAAAAAAACCACTTTGTTTTCGCAAAGTGGTTTTGGGTATTATTACTGCTTCAAAAATGAAGTAGTCTTAATCTATTTGATCATTTCATAACTACGTTTGATAAATTCGCTCAATTCCTTTCCTTTCAGAAGACCTTGGGAGAGACGCGCCAAATCCAAACTTTGCGAAATCAATCGTTCTTGTTTCTTTTTGGTTTTGGTGTTTAAGATTTCACCGACTAATTCAGAATTGGTATTCACTACCAAATTATACATTTCCGGGAAATTTCCCATTCCAAACATTCCGCCACCACCAGTCGCTTGCATCTCTTTCATACGACGCATAAATTCTGGTTGTGTGATGATAAATGGTGATGCATCGCTGTCCATTGCTTCGAGTTGCACCATAAATTTCTCTGATGGAATAACTTCTTTTAGAACATCTTCCAGTTCCTTTTTCTGTTCATCCGATAATTTTGAAATGACGGTATCATCTTTTTTGATGAGGTTATCAATATGATCGGCATCAACTCGTGCAAATGAAATATTCTCTTTTGAAGACTCTAATTTTTGCATTAAGTGCGTCACAATTGGAGAATCCAACAACAATACTTCATAGCCTTTTGCCTTTGCAGCTTCTATATAGCTGTGTTGTGCATCTTCGTTGGAAGCGTATAAAATGACCAGTTTTTCATCCTTATCTGTCTGATTGATTTTTAATTTCTCAATCAATTCGTCATAAATGTAATAGTTGCCATCTACTGTTGGGTACAAGGCAAATGCATCGGCTTTTTCGAAGAATTTATCTTCGGAAAGCATGCCGTATTCAATCACGATTTTGATATCGTTCCATTTTTTCTCGAAATCTTCACGGTTTTCAGTGAATAACGATTTCAATTTATCTGCAACTTTTCTGGTGATGTAAGACGAGATTTTTTTAACTGCTCCATCAGCTTGAAGATAACTTCTTGAAACATTCAAAGGAATGTCTGGCGAATCAATGACACCTCGAAGCATTGTTAAAAATTCTGGCACAATTCCTTCGACATTATCCGTGACATACACTTGATTTTGGTATAGTTGGATTTTGTCTTTTTGAATGTTTATATCTTGGGTCATTTTAGGAAAATACAAGATCCCTGTCAAGTTGAACGGATAATCCACATTTAGGTGAATATGAAAAAGTGGTTCTTCAAATTGCATTGGATACAATTCCCTGTAGAAACTTTTGTAATCTTCATCCTTTAAATCTGCCGGTTGTTTGGTCCACGCAGGATTCGGATTGTTGATGATGTTGTCAATGGTTTTCTTTTCTGGTTTTGCATCTTTCGGAGCATCTTCAGGAAGTGCCACATTGACTTCTTTAGTTCCAAACTTAATTGGGATAGGCATAAATTTGTTATACTTTGTCAATAAAGCCGTGATACGTTCCTCTTTAAGAAACTCTGTAGAGTCTTCTGCAATGTGAAGGATGATTTCAGTGCCTCTTTCTGTTTTATCAGAAGGTTCTAATGTGAATTCTGGTGAACCATCGCAAGTCCAATGGGCTGCAGGTCCGTCTTTATAAGATTTAGTAATGATTTCCACCTTTTCGGCAACCATAAATGCAGAATAAAAACCAAGTCCAAAATGCCCAATGATTCCAGCATCTTTACCTGAATCTTTGTATTTGTCCAAAAATTCTTCAGCACCCGAGAAGGCGATTTGGTTGATGTATTTTTCAACTTCTTCTGCCGTCATTCCAAGACCTTGATCAATGATATGAAGCTTTTTGCCTTTTTTGTCAATTTTCACTTCAATTATTGGCTTGCCATATTCTACCGACGCTTCACCAATACTTGTAAGGTGTTTAAGTTTTAAAGTTGCATCGGTGGCATTACTGATGAGCTCACGTAAAAAGATTTCGTGATCGCTGTATAAGAATTTTTTAATGAGAGGAAAGATATTCTCTACCGAAACATTAATATTTCCTTTTGTCATGATATGTATTTATTTAAATTAATTAGTATGAACATCCTATGGTCAAAAAAAGTACCAAGCATTCAAATGTGACAAACTGGCACGAAAGGTATAATGTTATGCATGCATAACGAATGGCCATTTTTTGTGAATTTTGTAACAGAGTAAATACTTAAATTGCGTGACTTAATTTAATACTATATGTATAATTCAAAAATTATAGGACTTGGCTATTATGTGCCTGACAATATTGTAACCAATGCGGATTTATCTACATTGATGGATACCAATGACGAATGGATTCAGGAACGGACAGGTATAAAAGAACGACGTTGGGTAAAGGAAGGTTCTGACGATACAACCGCCTCAATGGGTGTAAAGGCTGCAAAAATTGCAATAGAACGCGCTGGAATAGATAAAAATGATATTGATTTTATTGTTTTTGCCACCTTGAGTCCCGATATGTATTTCCCTGGGCCAGGTGTGCAAGTACAGCACGCTTTGGATATCAAAACAGTAGGCGCAATTGATGTACGAAATCAGTGTTCTGGTTTTGTCTATGGTATTTCGCTAGCCGATCAATTCATTAAAACAGGAATGTATAAAAATGTGTTGGTCATTGGCAGTGAGCTTCATTCTAGAGGAATGGACAAAACAACACGCGGACGCAATGTTTCGGTGATTTTTGGCGATGGAGCAGGAGCGGCGGTTTTGACACGGGAAGAAGATAAAACTAAAGGAATTTTATCAACGCATCTGCATTCGCAAGGTGAACACGCTGAAGAATTGGTCGTTAAAGCTCCAGGAATGGGAACACGATGGGTAACCGATATTTTAAAAGACAATGACCCAAATGATGAAAGCTATTTTCCATACATGAATGGGCAGTTTGTGTTCAAAAATGCCGTGGTACGTTTTAGTGAGGTAATCATGGAAGGTCTGTTGAAGAACAATCTTACAAAAGAAGATATTGACATGTTAATTCCTCACCAAGCTAATTTGAGAATCTCACAATTCATCCAAAATAAATTTAAGTTAAGTGACGATCAGGTTTTTAATAACATTCAAAAATATGGAAACACCACTGCGGCTTCCATCCCGATTGCCTTGACGGAAGCATGGGAACAGGGTAAAATCAAAGAAGGTGATACTGTAGTTTTGGCTGCATTTGGCAGTGGATTTACTTGGGGAAGTGTGATCATTAAATGGTAATGTAAAAAAAAATCCGAAACAAAACTGCTTCGGATTTTTCTACTTTAATCAACTTAATTAACACTTAAACTAATTAACTATTAAACTAATCACTTACTTATTACTTATAGACGTAAAAACTTTAAAAATATTATATTAAAAACGATATTTAACTATCAATTAACATAGTTGATGGAAAATCCGGAGTTCAGACTCCGGATTTTTTATGTTATTATATTAAGAGCAAAAATATCTAAATTGACATTATGCGGTCGCCAGATGTTTTAAATTATTTTCTTGACGTTCAAATTTTTTCAGTTTAATAGAAAAACCCGAAACAAATGTCTCGGGTTTTATACAAACACTGGTTAGTAGAATAATGTCTTAATTTCGAAGGCTAATTCAAATTAATTCAAATAATTCAGTAAAAGTGCTTATTTAATAAGACGACAAGATATAAGATACATTTCAATTAAGTATAAAACTTTAACATTTTTTATGACTAACCAAAATAAAAACCCGAAACATTTTAGCTTCGGGTTTTCTTATTTAATAACCCGACATTAACACTAACCATCAACTATTATGTAGGTTACTAAATTTAACTTTACATGAATCCTCCGCCACCGGATTTTTCATTATCATCTCTATTTTTTCGTTGTAATGCTCTGTATTTATTACCACCAAATCGGTATGAAAATCCGATGTTCCAAGTGTTGCTTTCCCAATTAAACTGTCCAACTTGAGGATATGGTCTGTCACCTTCAAACTCAAATTTCATGGTGTTAAAGATGTCACTATAATTAAAACTAAAGGTGGCCCTATTATCTTCCATAAACGTATAACGCAACCCGGTGTTGACCATAAACATTGGTTTTCTTGTAAATTGCAAACCTTCCTCACGGCCTCTGTACATACTGAACACCGACAGATTGAGTTTTTTGGTGACACTAAAATTATTGAACATTCTAAAGTTATAAACCACATTGTCGACCTCAATGGTTTGTCTTAAAATATCATCGGCTGTGGCAACATCTGTAGGAGCTGTCAAAATTTCAGCAATACCTTTTTGTGTTCGCGAATAGAGGTCGAAGCTCAAATTGAAATTCCACCATTTGGTCGGTTTTAAATTTCCACTCACTTCCAAACCGAAGGCCGTGGTGTTGTCGAAATTGTCAAACGTTAAAATATTTTTGTTGATGTCCAAACGATCTATGAATACAGCTCTGTTGATTTCGTCTTCAACCAATCGGTAAAATACACCACCTGTGATGGATCCAATTTTTAGTTTTCTGGTGTAATTTACTTCTATGGAATTTGTGAACTGTGGCTGTAATTCGGTGTTTCCAAAAGACGATATCAATGGTGTGCTCCATTCCCTTATTGGATTAACTTGATTTAAACCTGGCCTATCTACTCTACGGCTATAACTCATTTGATACGAATTTTTTTCGCTTGGCGTATACGTTAAAAACCCTGATGGATAAACCTGAATATAATCATTTTCAAATGGTGTATTCTCAATGGAGTTTTCAGAAGTTCTTAAGGCATTGGCATCTTCAGTAACACTTTCGGCGCGTAAACCTAATTGATAACTCCATTTTTCAAGAGTTTTGCCATAGGTTGCGTAAAGCGAATAAATATCTCTTTTATATCCAAAATCGGTTTGGGGTGTTGGGATAAACTCGTCTCCATTATTAGCGATGTCATCCTGATTTTCATTGACTGACAAACCTGTGGAGCTATAATCAATATTCGTATCAAATAGTCTAACCTCCCCACCAAACTCCAATTTTGCTTTATCGGAAAGCGGATTGACATAATCGACATTGATGGTCGTTTGTTCCCTGCTAGTATCCACAAAATCGGTATAGTTTGGAGGAAATATAAGGTTTTGAAAGTTGAAGTTGGCGTCTTCATCTTGGTCAAACACGCTGTAATCGGCTTCAATATCCAAGGTCTCGCCTTCTTTTTTGAATTTGTGATTGAAAATACCATTGTATTGAGATGATAGATTGTTGGTGATATTATCAAATAATTGAAATTGTGCCGGTTCGTCTACATATAAGATTCCAGAGGTCCCTTCACCTTTTCCA
The DNA here is from genome assembly GCA_041751535.1 of Aquaticitalea sp. GTDB lineage: Bacteria > Bacteroidota > Bacteroidia > Flavobacteriales > Flavobacteriaceae > JBPOFM01. Next base: position 8,182 of record JBGSXJ010000080.1, on the reverse strand, counting down.
TCATAGATATTTTGATTGGTAAAGAATGAAATCGTGTTGTTGTCATTCATATAAAAATCCAATCCTACTTTATAAAGATGCGATTTGTTATTATTGAAAAAATTAAAGGTTTGTATTGAATTGTCATCCAATCGTTCAATACTGCCATAATTGGTGGAATTGCCAATATTATTCCCATAATTCCCGAAAAAATTGAATTTTCCATTCCGATAATTCATATCAATAGAGCTATTGAATCTGGCATTGATCTCCTTAGTTAAACCTAAATTGATGTTTCCGTTAAACCCTATATTCGTATTTTTATGAAGAATGATATTGATGATACCGCTCATACCTTCAGGATTGTATCTGGCTGATGGGTTGGTAATCAATTCAATTTGTTTTATAGAGGCTGATGGAATCTGTTTTAATAATTGCGCCACAGGGACATTCGATAATTTGCCATCAACCATTACTCTTACGTTTTCATTACCACGCATGCTAATATTACCCGATTGCTGATCGACATTGACAGAAGGAATATTATTCATAATGTCAGAGGCCGTCGGACCGGTGGTTGTCAAATCTTTTCCAACATTAATGACTTTTCTGTCCACTTTTTGTTGAATGGTAGTAATCTCGGCCACGACCGTTACTTCATCAAGACTTGCAACATCTTCTTCGAGCCTGATGTCGCCCAAATTGATATCATAGGTTTTGTTTCCAATTTCAATGGTTTTTGAAATTGATTTATAACCAATATATTGAATGCTAACTATAACGCTTCCTTCAGGGATTTTTTTGATTTCGAAGGTGCCATCATCTTGCGTAATGCCACCAGTAATGGTTTCATTGGAAGGTGTCTTAACGATAATATTTACATACGGAAGTGGTTGATTTAATGACGCATCAAGAATACGTCCAGAAATCGATCCGTCTCTCAATTCTGCTTTGGCAGACGGTTGTGCATTCATGACAATAGTTAGCATAAAGGCACACAAAAAGATAAGTTTTTTCATTTTTTGATTGATTGATGATACCACTTTTAGCAAGCGGCGAATTAGTTAATTTTATAACAACTGATTAGGTTGTTATTTTATAGACGCTTAAATTTGAAAGCTGTTACTTATTTTAGTAGATCTTAACAAGTTTTTAACAATAATGGCATGTTATGAAAAAGAAAACATTGGTTTTTGGAGCCTCAACAAATCCTCAACGATATTCGTATTTAGCGCTGAATGAATTGGTAAGTAAGGGACATGATGTAGTTGCCTTCGGAATAAAAAAAGGATCAGTCGCCGGAATCGAAATTGATAATGAATTAGAAAATTATGAAGGCATTGATACCGTTACTTTATACATCAACCCAGAACGACAAGTAGCATATTACGATTATATCTTATCATTAAAACCCAAACGGGTCATTTTCAACCCAGGAACAACAAACCCTGAATTTTACGAGATTTTAAGAGAAAATAATATCAAGTTTGACGTAGCTTGCACTTTGGTGATGCTGTCTATCGGAAATTATTAATCAAGCCAATTTTTGTTCTACTACAGCTTTTTGAGAAATGAGCAATAATCCTATAAAGGTCAGAAATCCGTTCAATATTAGGATAAAAAAGCCGAATTCAAATCCAAACCATTTCAAGCTATGTACACTAATTACATAGGATAAAATCGGCGACAAAATCGCGATCACAGGCACCAACATATCCTTGACGTTCAGTTTTGTAAATAAGCCAAAGGCATACAATCCCAATAATGGTCCATAGGTGTAACCAGCAAACACGAATAATTTTGCAATGACACTTTCATCTTTAATCAAATATTTGAATGAGACAATCACAAAGATGAGAATAAACGAAATAAGGATATGAATCTGTTTTCTAATTTTTATCTGCTTCTCTTTGGAATGCTTTTTCTCAATATCTAAAATGTCAATACTGAAAGACGTTGTCAAAGCTGTTAAAGCACTATCCGCACTGCTATAGGCGGCAGCAATCAACCCTATGAGGAAAAACACAAATACCCCCGCTCCAAGGTAATTTTTTGCCAATATGGGAAACAAATCATCTTTATGGGCATCGATACCATTTTGTTGTGCATATACGGTCAATAGCAAGCCTAAACTTAAGAACACAAAATTGACAATGGTCAATACAATTGTAAACCAGAACATATTTTTTTGTGCATCTTTCAAACTGCGACATGTCAAATTTTTCTGCATCATATCCTGATCCAGACCCGTCATTACAATGGCAATGAAAGCACCTGAAATAAATTGCTTCCAAAAATAATTACTCGATTTATAATCATCAAAAAAGAAGGTTTTGGAAAGGTCGCTATCCAATACATAACCTAGAATGTTTCCACCTTCAATGCCCAAATCATCACTTACAAAATAGATGGCAACACCAACAGCAATCAGCATAAATAAAGTTTGAAGGGTATCAGTCCAAACAATTGCTTTTATTCCAGATTTGAATGTGTAAAGCCATATCAATAATACAGTGATTGTAACGGTTTGCCAAAATGAAATTCCGAGTTCATCAAATAAAATAACTTGGAGCACATTGGCAACCAAATACAATCTAAAGCTAGAGCCAACCACTCTTGAAATTAAAAAAAATGAAGCACCGGTCTTATAAGAATAATTTCCAAAACGCTCTTCCAGATACGTATAGATGGATGTCAAATTAAGGCGGTAATATAACGGAAGTAAAACAGTACCAATAACGAAATAACCCACAATATATCCTAACACCACTTGCATATAACTAAATTGCGAGGCTTCAATCCAACCTGGTACTGAAATAAAAGTGACTCCAGACAATGATGCGCCAATCATTCCAAATGCCACCACATACCAAGGAGATTGTCTATTGCCTTTAAAAAAAGTGTCGTTGTCAGAACCCCTTCCTGAAAAGTAAGACACGATAATTAGCAGTCCAAAATAAGCAGCAATTAAAAGAATAATATAAGTTGGAGACATAATGAGTTGGTTGTAGATGATTTATAATCAAAGAGTCTTTGCTAGATTGATTTTCAGCAACAATATTAAGTAATTTATAATAGACTTTTTTCTCATTGCTGCGGTTTTTATTATTTCATTTTTTTCCATCGCTCAAAACCTGAACATTCAAAATGAAAAAATCTAGTAAAGCAGGTTTTAAAATTGAATTCTTCAAAATTAGGGTTATTAGTGTCTAAATCGTAAATTCGCAACCATGGAATTTTCTTCAAAATTGCTCGAAAAAGCGGTCAACGAAATGTCTCAATTGCCTGGTATTGGTAAGCGCACGGCTTTGCGATTGGTGTTGCATCTACTGCGCCAGCCGCAAGAGCAAACCCAGCATTTGGCAACCGCATTGCAAACCATGCGCAGTGAGATAAAATTTTGTAAAAGTTGCCACAATATCAGTGACACTGACCTCTGTGAGATTTGTTCAAATCCGCATAGAACGGATGACATAATTTGTGTAGTGGAAGATATTCGGGATGTAATGGCCATTGAAAACACAAGCTCGTTTAGAGGATTGTACCATGTTTTGGGAGGTAAAATTTCGCCTATGGATGGAATAGGACCTAACGATTTAAATATTGAAAGCTTGGTAGAAAAAGTGAAGCAAGGCAAAATAAAAGAACTCATATTTGCGTTAAGCTCAACTATGGAAGGCGATACCACCAATTTTTATATTTTCAGACAAATACAAGATTGCGACATCATCACATCAACTATTGCACGAGGTATTTCGGTAGGAAATGAGTTGGAATATACTGATGAAGTTACTCTTGGACGAAGCATTATGAATCGTATTCCGTTTGAATCTTCATTGAAACTATAGTTGTTTTTTTTGTCCGATAAGCATGTAATTTTTAGCACTGAATTAATGATTTCAATTTGTATTCCTATATATAATTTTAACGTTACAGGGCTCGTGTCTGAATTGTCTTTACAGGCAAAATCTGTAGAGGTACCAATCGAAATCATACTCATTGATGATGACTCCAATATAGAGATTAAAGAAGCGAATGAAAAAGCGTGTAAACATCATGTCTATATAGCTTTAAATACTAATATAGGACGCGCGGCCATTCGAAATATGTTTCTGAACTATGCGAAGTACCCTTATTTGCTTTTTTTGGATTGCGATGTCATCATTGATTCTGATGATTTTTTATCAAATTACATAAAGACCATCCAGATAAAATCAAACCAAATTGCATATGGTGGAAGAATATATCCAATGTCACCCCCAGGGCGAAACCAAATGTTACGATGGAAATATGGTGTCAAAAAAGAAAGTAAACCAGTTAATTACAGAAATCAAAACCCGAACAAGTCATTTATGACCAATAATTTTATCATCGAGAAAAGATTGTTCGATTCTTTAAAATTTGATGAACGTCTTGTTGGTTATGGTCATGAGGATACCTTATTTGGCTTTGAATTAAAAAAGAGGAACATTAATATTATCCATATTGATAATCCTGTTATGGATGGTGATTTAGAGGAAAACGGAGATTATCTCCAGTCTAATGAAAAAGCGATTAGTAATTTAATACGGATACTTAAGATCACTAACTACGATAAAGATTTTATAAATGATGTTGCGTTATTGAGAATCTATTATAAACTTTATGGCATAAGACAGGTGATAAAATTTGTTTTCATTACTCTAAAGCCACTGCTAAAATGGTCTTTGTCTTCTGGAAATGTGAATCTCTATGTATTTGATTTTTATAAATTAGGTACGCTTGCAGCAAAAATGGACAAGAAAAATCAGGATGAAATTGATCACACTAAATAAAGAAGCATTTGAAAAGGCCTGCGTTGAATTGATATCTAAAATTGATATCCAGCCAGATATGGTAGTAGCTATTCTTAATGGTGGTGGATATGTTATTGATGTAGTTAAGAAAAAGGAAGCTTTTGAATTGGCTCAATTTGAATCTGTCAAACTTCAAAGATTCGAGGCAATAAAAAACAAGCCTGCTTTTATGTTTCTTTTAAAGCATTTGCCTTATGCTATTTTAAATAAATTAAGAGCGTATGAATCAAAAAAGGCACAAGAATCAATAGCATCATTAGATAAAAATCAACTCACGGAATATAAAATTGACCTTGAGATAAATACAAGTCTTGAAAAACCAATTCGGACTATCTTGATTATAGATGATGCCATCGATACCGGGAGAACGTTGTATGTCATTAAACATAACTTATTAAAATTGTTTCCCGAGGCAATCATAAAATCAGCAGTCATTTCTTGGACTTTAGAAAGTTCAATTGTAAAGCCAGATTATTATATTTTTTGGGGAATTATGGTTCGTTATCCATGGTCTAAAGATTATAAAGGAACAGATAAATTTTGAAAAAGAAAGTCATAGTTGTCGATTTAGATGGAACTTTATATACTATAAATACCTTCCATTATTTTATTAAATTTCTTTTTGGATATTCTGTAAAAAATTTCAATATCGCCTTGTTGTTTAAGATTATCATGGCGGCTACGGCAAGATTGCTAGGGATGACTAATCATGCTCAAATGAAATATGCGATTCTTAAATCAATAGATAAAATAAAGGATATTGATTATTCAAAGTTTGTGGATCAAATTAATTCCAAAAAAAGAGACATTGCGGTACTCAATGATTCGGATTTTGAAACTAAAATATTGGCAACTGCCGCACCTTCTTGTTATGCTGATATTATCGCCAAAAGAGAAATGTTTGATGTCTGTTTGGCAACTCAATTCCGAGCTTCGGGATTTGTAAAGGAATTTGAAAATATAAAAGATGTAAAAAAGGATTCAGTTATAAATTATTTAAGCAGTATTGGTTTTTCAGAAATTGACATACTTGTAACCGACCATCTGGATGATTTCCCATTGATGAAATTAGCCAAGCGAAACATTTTAGTATCGCCAAGCACAGAGTTAAAATCCCAATTAGAACAACATCAGATTTACTACGAAACCATTCAATAATTTATTTTAAGTAAAAGTTCAATCGTTGTAAATTCTAATGAATTTATAAGGAAGTCTACCATTTTTCATTAATTTTGCAATGCAATTAACTAAAATTACCATTACACTAATTATATGGCAAAATTTGAACTGAAACTTCCCAAAATGGGAGAGAGTGTGGCCGAAGCAACGATTACATCTTGGTTAAAGAACGTTGGAGACAAGATTGAAGCTGACGAAGCAGTCTTGGAAATTGCCACAGACAAGGTCGATAGTGAGGTGCCTAGCGAAGTAGAAGGTGTATTGATAGAAACACTTTTTAACGTTGATGATGTCGTACAAGTTGGACAGACAATTGCCATTATTGAAACCGAAGCAGCAGGAACAGCAGATGTTGCAAAATCAAATGAAGAAACGATCAGTCAAAAGGCTGTTGCCGATATCATTTCAGTGGCGCAAGCAGCCCAAACTGTTGAAGCGGATCAAGCTTCTGTTGCACCTGTAGTATCATCAGAAGATCGATTTTACTCGCCATTGGTTAGAAATATAGCCAAACAAGAAGGCATATCGCAAGATGAATTGGACTCAATTTCAGGAACCGGTAAAGAAGGTCGTGTCACCAAAAACGATATCCTTGACTATATAGAATCAAGAAGCTCACAACCAAAACAAGAGTCGACTTCCCAAGAAGAAGAATCTCTTCAAGTACAAGACACACCAAAGGTGGAACCTTCTCCTTCCGAGAAAAAAGAAAAACCGAAGGCAGCACCAGTTGCCAGTGGGGAAGATGAGATCATCGAAATGAGCAGGATGGGCAAATTGATTGCACATCACATGGTGGAATCGATTCAAACATCAGCGCATGTGCAGAGTTTTATTGAAGCTGATGTTACCGAAATTTGGAATTGGAGAAACAAAGTCAAAGACGAATTCTTTAAGCGTGAAGGCGAAAACCTAACCTTTACACCCATATTTATGGAAGCTGTGGCAAAAGCCATTAAAAAGTTTCCGATGATCAATATTTCCATTCAAGGGGATACAATCATCAAGAAGAAACATATTAATATAGGTATGGCTGCAGCATTGGCCGACGGAAATTTGATTGTGCCAGTCATTAAGGATGCCGATCAATTGAATCTGGTTGGAATGACAAAGCGCGTCAACGACTTGGCAAATAGAGCACGTTTAAATCAATTGAAACCAGACGATATACAAGGTGGAACCTACACAGTGACCAACGTGGGGACATTTGGAAGTATCATGGGCACGCCAATTATCAATCAGCCACAAGTTGCTATTTTAGCTCTTGGAGCCATCCGAAAAGTGCCGGCAGTTGTTGAAACTCCAGCTGGAGATTATATAGGCATTCGTTACAGAATGTTTTTATCGCACTCATATGACCATAGGGTTGTCAATGGAGCGCTCGGTGGACAATTTGTAAAAGCAGTCAAAGATTATTTGGAAGCTTGGGATAGCAATCGTGAAATTTAAGAAGTAAGTTAACACAAATAAAATAAAACCTGACCCTTCAAACGGTTGGGTTTTTCTATTTTTGTGATAGACTAATAGTGAACATACAAAGACAAAGAACAAAATAAATGAAGCTCAACCTCACAAAACCCATCTGCTTTTTCGATCTCGAGACCACAGGAGTCAATATCACAAACGATAGAATTGTAGAAATTGCGGTATTGAAAGTGTATCCAGATGGGAAAGAAGAAAATAAGACCTGGATTGTAAATCCAACCATCCCTATTCCTCAAGAGGTGACGGAAATTCATGGTATCTCGGATGCCGATGTGGCCGATAAACCTACTTTTAAAGAAATAGCAAAGGATGTTTACCACATGATTAAAGATTCCGATTTGGGCGGATTCAATTCCGACAGGTTTGACATTCCAGTTTTGGCGGAAGAAATGCTTCGTGCCGATATCGATTTTGATATGAAAAACAGGGTTTCTATTGATGTGCAAACCATTTTTCATAAAATGGAACAACGTACTTTGTCTGCGGCATATAAGTTTTATTGCGATAAGAATCTTGATGATGCGCACAGGGCAGAAGTTGACACGAATGCCACATATCAAGTGTTGAAAGCGCAGCTCGATAAGTATGAAGAGCTGGAAAATGACACCAAATTTTTGTCGGAGTTCAGCACAAGAAAACAATATGCCGATTTTGCAGGTTTCATTTCCTACAACAAAAACGGGGAAGAATGTTTTGCTTTTGGA
>JBGSXJ010000079.1:0-2010 GCA_041751535.1 Aquaticitalea sp. | reverse complement strand
CAGTAAAAAATCGGGTTATGGCCGTGAATTGGCAAAAGATGGGATGATGGAATTTGTGAATCGGAAAACGGTATATGTTAAACAGTAATATTATTGTACATACGTTTTTGATGACAGAGGGATTTTCCACGTTCATGACGTTTTAGTGAATGTGAATACATTTCAGCGACATTAAATTCCAAATCCGAAATTTCAAGTTTCAACCAGCTAAAATCACCTTGAGGTTAACCGTTACACAAACCCAGTAAAAACATAAAGACCCACCTTTATTAAGCTAATTTAAGGGCTTTTTTTCAACTTCATCAAGCCTTTTTCTACACTTTAAAATAAAAAAAACACGCTCAAAAGCGTGTTTTTTTATATCGGTATAGTTTACAGTTTATCTACCACGCTTTGGCATAATTGCTCCACAAGCTACGGGCAATGTGGCCACATACAGCCCATCAACCGTCATACCATGAAGTACAATTGAGTTGTTTTGAATCGGCAGCACATCACCTTCTACGGTAAAGGTTTCAGTATAATCAATGGTTCCATTTTCTGCCATTGGAAAAGGCATCAATGGCAATAATACCGGTCCATAAAAAGGAAGACCTTCACCCAAATCAATCAGACCATCGCCATCAGTATCAGCTGACATCGGTGGGCAGGTTGCATTTGCATTGTTTGCTGTAAAACCATGAATGTGTTGCGGGTGCAACATATTAGGCTCTAAACCTGAAGCTTGGATTGTGACTGTAAGTTGATCACCATCCAACCATAACTCAGCGGTTCCCATAACACCGGAATCATTGAGCATGCTCAATTCGGCAGTGTACATTTTGACACCTGTGTAATGTTTTGCCATAGTTTCACTATCATTGACTTTTGCTTCTGGATCTGTAACCATTTGCTCATTGTCTTTGGAGCAAGATGCCACCATTAAGAAGGCTATCATTAGAATTGTTAGGGATTTGAGGGTTGTAGAAAAATTTTTCATAATTATTTATATTTTAACGGATTAATAGTTCCTAAATTTAAATAAACTATGACCATTTTATTAGCTCAATCACTTCGGTGTTTGCCGTATTTAAAAAAAGTTCCGATGCAAGCATCGATACTTTTCTTTCCAAGTCATAACTTCATCAATTTTAAAACTTGTGGAGATATTTTAAACCGGAATACTATCGGTATGCTCCATACGATTCCAGTTTCTGTGTTTTGCAATGCTATTAATAAATCCAATTGTGAGTAATATCACTATTCCAAATAGTGAAGTGGTTTTTTCAATTGATGTGATATGTTTTTATGATCGGTGAAACGGCCTGGATCACAAGTGATTTTGGAAGTTAACATTTAAAGGTAATCCCTTTATACGCTTTACCCATAAAAAATCTGAAATCTGCAATTGTCAAAAAGAGAAAAACATGACACTTATGATATTCATAGTTTCTGTCACCACTTTTATAATTTCAAAAATCAATTCACTACCTATAAAATTTTTATGGCACTTTAGCTACAAATTGTTAATAACATCTTGATAATTAAAACGCTAAAAATTACTCTTGAAGCTTTTTTTGGTACTTTTATGATGGCTAACAACTTTCGACCTAACAACCAACAACTTGTAATACACATGAACCGCATGTTTAAGGCTTTTATGCTGTTTTTTGTGTGCTTATCCAGCGGATATGCGCAACAAGATGCAACAACTCACAAGGTTATAAGAGGTGAGACCATCATAGATATTGCCAAAACTTACAATGTAACACCTTATGACATACAACAGGCAAATCCCAGTTTAAATTCGTTGGATCTGATTAAGGAACATGATGTTCTAATCATTCCTGTATCAAAAATCAAAAGTCCCCAATTGCAAAGTGCCGCAGCTGCCATCAAGTCATCGGTATCGTCACAACCCTATACGTATACGGTGAAACAAGGGGAAACAAAGTTTGGCTTGTCGAAACGTTTCGGAATGACAATTCCTGAACTCGAAACACTCAACCCGCAGATCATTTCAGGTTTAAA
>JBGSXJ010000078.1:0-1635 GCA_041751535.1 Aquaticitalea sp. | reverse complement strand
AATGTTTGAGTAATTACTGCAATCAAACAAAGAGTATTCTTTTTTAATGCTCAATTCCACACGGTACATGGCGCCAGCATCTGCTTTAAAGAACTTCGAAAGGTCAATACTGTAGGCTTTCCATTGTCCATCATTTTCAACCCCATCATTTTGCAGTGTAATTGTTTGCTTTGCAATGCGACGCCCAACGCGTTTCAGTTCGTATTGATTATTGCTCTGAAGTTCGTTATCCTGAAGAAATTGCAAAACATTATCTTCAAATATCTTAATAATTCGAACATCCACCGATTTTAAATTGACAGCCTCAAAGTTGAACTGTAGTTTTTCGGAATTCGGCAGAATCGTTCCGTTACTGATCAAACGGACCTGTGGTTTCAGTACTTCAAAGGAGATAATTTCAGAGAATGGTTTCTTCAGCTTAAAACCATCTGTGTTGGTGATTCCTTGAAACACATCAACTTGCATATCGCCGACCAATTTAGAATCTGGATAGACTTTAAGGACATTGCCATCAACAATGTATTTAGGGCTTTTGGCATTTTGAATGGTGACCAAACCATCAAAATTCTGTTGTTTTTTAAGCGGATCGGAAAAATTAATGGACAAATATTGCTCTGGACTTTGAACGACATCAACATTGATAATTGTGAAATTATTTATCCCCGGAATGGCAACTGTATTTTCACCATTGCTATCAGATTGAATGGCTTTTCCATTCCATTTAATGAAAATCTCACTGTCATCAATTTTTCGGTGGATGCTGTCAATTTTAAACTCGAAAACTTTAGATTTTTCTGTAAGTTCGTTAAACTGAAGATTCAATTTTTTGTTTCCTTGCCATGCTTCCACCAATTGCTTGGCCTGCTTTAAGTTAATGACATCAGCCGATTTTATGACCGCTTCAAGATATTGCCATTCTTTACTGTAAGATTGTAAATTGTTGGTACTGATGTTGAAATTAGGTTCGATTGTCTTAAATTGAAAAGTGTATTCCTCATAACCTTTTGGTTGGTTTTTATAAATTTTGTTCAGTTTCACCGTAACTGTATATTCGGTATTGGGCTTCAGGTCTTCGTTCGGTTGGAAAGTCAATGCGTGCGCATTTGTAATCGTCAATTTACCTTTCACTTTAGGCTGTATGCCAATAATATCTTCATCAATGTCTTTTCCAGCCTCCCAACCTTCGACATCATTGGAGAGATTGATGATGATTGGATCCGCTATCGAAACACGCCCAGCAGTGGTATAGTTGATATAATCACGAAATTTAAATAGATTATCTGTCTCTTGAGTGTCGGTTTTTTCTTTTTTACAAGAGAATGCCAAGACGCAGATTAGGAAAACGGACAACAGTTTTTTGGAAGACATATAATGGATGATTGAATGGACTTTAAAGTTAGAAATTAAAACGTTTCCTACATGGTTTTATTGATAAGAGATTCAGAATATTTTTTCGTTCCTATTGTTTCAATTTCAACATAGAAATTCCCAGACTTAACAAAACCTTGCTATCGATTCCTTTATCAAAGCCCAATAAATTCTTATCTTCGCAGAAATTAATTATTAAAGTTAAAAAACAAAGATATGCAAGCAGTTGCTACCGATTTCGGAATAGAAAAAGCCTTGAAAACGTTG
>JBGSXJ010000077.1:0-8583 GCA_041751535.1 Aquaticitalea sp. | reverse complement strand
AAGTTTGGAAGTCTATAATGACTTAATAAAAGAATCAAATTTGCCGCCAACAATTGACACTTTGTTAATAAAGCATAAAACTGCTATTCAATCTGCTATTAACACAGAAATGATGAAAGAAGAATTAGTGTCCTAATTTTTATATGAACTATTAACAATAGAACGCAACCCTAAACGGTTGTGTTTTTTTGTTTACAACTGTTGATAAGTTTGATTTTTGGATAGTGTATTTTATGTGTAATTTTAAAAACTTTTCTTTTAAAGGAAAACACCAGTTAATACGCATTAAATATAAAAAATTCGTGAATTCGTGGCACAATGCACCTAAACAAATAAAACAATCAAATAGTTCATGTACTTAATCTTCGATACCGAAACCACCGGCTTACCAAAACGATGGGACGCTCCAATTACAGATACCGACAATTGGCCTCGCTGTATTCAGATTGCATGGCAATTGCATGACGAATTAGGCAATTGTATCGATCATCAAGATTATCTAGTACAACCTGACGGTTTCAATATTCCTTATGATGCAGAAAAAATTCACGGTATTTCTACCGAATTGGCACAGCAGCAAGGTATTCCATTAATCGACGTTTTGGAAAAATTCAATTCGGCTTTAAACAACACCAAATTTGTCGTGGGTCAAAATGTAGGTTTTGATTTGAATATCATGGGAGCCGAATTTATTAGAGCCAACATCTCTAATAAATTGCAAGACCTTCCAGTTTTGGATACCTGTACAGAACATACCGCGGCATTATGTCAACTTCCTGGTGGTCGCTATGGTAAGTTTAAACTTCCAACCTTGACAGAATTGCATCAGTTTTTGTTCAATGTGCCTTTTAACGAAGCTCACAATGCCACTGCCGATGTGGAAGCCACTACGCGCTGCTTTTTTGAATTGATGCGATTGGAAGAATATACAAAAGAACAATTAGATGTTCCTTCAGAATATTTTAAACACTTTAAAGAGGCCAATCCTACCACTATACAACTCATTGGTCTAAAGCATATCAACTTAAAAGCGGAGAGTTCAAAAGTAAAAAAACAAGTTGAGGATCTTCAAGATGCTTCGGAACCAACCAAAACCGAAATCGCTCAAAACATACAAGAATTAAAAGAGGTCGATTTTGTGCATTTGCATAATCATTCGCAGTTTTCGGTGTTGCAATCTACCATGGGCATTAAAGATTTGGTAGCAAATGCGGCCATTCAAAAAATGCCTTCGGTTGCGTTGACCGATCATGCCAACATGATGGGTGCTTTTCATTTTGTTAAGGAAATCACCAATCATAATACAGCCATAAAAGCTAAAAATGAGGCGCTGATTAAACAAGGTAAAACGCCATCGGAAAGAGAGATCAAGCCCATTATCGGTTGCGAATTTTTTGTATGTGACGATCGTCTCGACAAATCCAGAAAGGACAATGGTTATCAAATAGTATTGTTGGCAAAAACCAAAAGAGGTTACCACAATTTGGCAAAATTATCTTCATCTGCCTATACCGAAGGGTTTTACTATGTGCCGCGGATTGACAAACATATCATTCAAAAATATAAGGAAGATTTAATCGTTCTTACAGGCAATTTATACGGAGAGGTGCCAAGTAAAGTTTTGAATGTTGGTGAAAATCAGGCAGAAGAAGCATTGCTGTGGTGGAAAGAACAGTTTGGTGACGATCTGTATATTGAATTGATGCGCCACAATCAGGAAGACGAAAACCGTGTGAATGCCGTGCTTATTGACTTTTCAAAAAAGCACAACATTAAAGTCGTGGCAACCAACAACACTTATTATGCTGAGAAAGAAGATGCCAATGCGCATGATATTTTACTCTGCGTAAAAGATGGGGAAAAGCAGGCCACACCCATAGGTCGCGGTCGCGGATATCGCTACGGTATGCCGAACCAAGAATACTATTTTAAGTCGGCTGATGCTATGAAATCGCTTTTCAAGGATTTTCCAGAAGCGATTGCCAATACAATGGAAGTGGTTGATAAGATTGAACATTATACGTTGGCGCGGAAAGTATTGCTTCCAAAATTTGACATTCCGGATACTTATGAAAATGAAGATGACTATCTGCGGTATATAACCTATGAAGGTGCAAAAAAGAGGTATCCCGATTTAACGGAAGCGATAAAGGAACGACTCGATTTTGAACTCGAAGTAATTAAGAGCACTGGCTATCCGGGTTACTTTTTGATTGTTGAGGATTTTATTCGCGAAGCCCGAAACATGGATGTTTCCGTCGGCCCAGGTCGTGGATCTGCTGCAGGCTCGGTGGTGGCTTACTGCCTTTGGATTACCAATATTGACCCACTGAAATACGATTTGCTTTTTGAGCGTTTCCTTAATCCCGATCGGGTGAGCATGCCAGATATCGATATCGATTTTGATGATGAAGGTCGTGGTCGGGTCATGGATTATGTCATCAAAAAATATGGAAGTAGTCAAGTGGCTCAAATTATAACTTACGGAACCATGGCGGCAAAGTCCTCGATCCGCGACACCGCGCGTGTTTTGGATTTACCATTATTTGATGCCGACAGAATTGCAAAATTGATCCCAACAATGTCCAAACTCACAAAGATTTTCGGATATGACGAAAAACAATTGAGCAAAGCATTCCGACAAGAAGATCTCGAAAAAGTAAATCAATTATTGAATATTTCCGAAGGTGAAGATCTGGAAGCCGAAACGGTTAATCTTGCAAGGATTCTTGAAGGGTCGGTAAGAAATACGGGTATCCATGCCTGTGGTGTCATTATCACCCCGAGCGACATTACCGAATTTGTGCCTGTAGCAACTGCAAAGGATTCCGATTTATATGTCACGCAGTTCGATAACTCCGTTGTTGAAGAAGCAGGTCTGTTAAAAATGGATTTCTTGGGACTGAAAACCTTGACCTTGATTAAAGACACGGTTAAAATCGTCAAGGCAAAACACGGCATCACGCTTGACCCGGATACATTTCCATTGGATGATGAAAAAACATATGAGCTTTTTCAAAAAGGAGAAACGGTCGGGATTTTTCAATACGAATCCCCAGGGATGCAAAAGCACATGAAGGATTTAAAACCCACGGTTTTTGACGATTTGATTGCCATGAACGCACTTTATCGTCCAGGGCCAATGGAATACATTCCAAGTTTTATCCGAAGAAAACATGGGGCCGAAGACATCGTTTATGACCTTCCTGATATGGAGGAAAATCTTAAGGAAACCTACGGAATAACAGTCTATCAAGAGCAGGTGATGTTGTTGTCACAACGTTTGGCAAATTTCACTAAAGGCGAAGCAGATGTGTTGCGTAAGGCCATGGGTAAAAAGATTTTGTCTGTTTTGGATAAAATGAAGCCTAAATTTTTGGAAGGTGGCGAGAAAAACGGACATCCAAAAGTCACTTTAGAAAAAATATGGAAAGACTGGGAAGCTTTTGCGAGTTATGCATTTAACAAATCGCATTCCACGTGCTATGCTTGGATTGCCTATCAAACGGCTTATTTAAAAGCGCACTATCCCGCCGAATATATGGCAGCTGTCCTGTCCAACAACATGAATGACATCAAACAAGTCACCTTTTTTATGGAGGAGTGCAAGCGCATGAAACTGGATGTTTTGGGACCAGATGTCAATGAATCATTTTATAAGTTTTCGGTCAATAAAGACAACGCCGTCCGTTTCGGAATGGGGGCGATTAAAGGTGTCGGACATGGTGCAGTGATCACCATTGTTGAGAATCGGAAAAAAGATGGTCATTACAAATCTATTTTTGATTTTGCCAAACGGATAGATTTGCGTTCGGCAAATAAAAAGGCATTTGAAAATTTGGCTTTGGCCGGTGGCTTTGATTGTTTTAAGAACACACACCGGGCACAGTATTTTAAAGATGAAGGCGATGGAATTACATTTTTGGAAAAAGCCATCCGATATGGCAGTAAGCATCAGGAGAACGAGAATTCGGCGCAAGTAAGTTTGTTTGGCGATGCCAGTGATGTACAGATTGCAGAGCCGCAAGTGCCGCCATGCGAAGAATGGGGTACAATGGAAAAACTCGCGCGGGAAAAAGAAGTGGTCGGGATTTATATTTCAGGACATCCTTTGGACGATTTTAAAGTGGAGATGACAACGTTTTGCAACGGTACTTTGGCACATCTTAAAAATTTGGATGCCTTCCTTAATCGTGAGTTATGTTTTGGTGGCGTGGTAACCGACATTCAGCATAGGGTGAGCAAACAAGGCAAAGGCTGGGCCTCATTTATGATGGAGGATTATACCGATAACTTTGAATTCCGCATTTTTGGGGAAGAGTATTTAAAATTCAGGCACTTTTTGGTGAAAAACTCATTTGTTTATGTAAAAGTCCGAATTGCGGAAGGTTGGAAAAACAAGGACACAGGTAAGTTAAGCGAACCTCGCATTCAGTTCAACAGTTTTCAGTTGTTGCATGATGTGATGGAAACCTATGCTAAAAAATTGTCCATTCAATTGGATATTAAGGACATCCAAGAACAGAGATTGCAAAATTTAATGGATTTATTTTTATTGCACGAAGGAAAACATACGCTTAGTTTTGTGATTTATGACAATGAAGAACAGCTAAAGCTAAACATGTCGAGTCGAAAGCAAAAGGTGAAAATTTCACAGGAATTGCTGGATGAATTGGCCAACAATGATGTGTTTTATAAATTGAACTAACTTGTAACTCATTGGTTAATTTTAGTAAAATGGGTCAATTGGATCTTGCGCAAGGGATGGAAGCGGCATCCTCCTTATTGCCAAGAAAGGCAATTAGGAGATACAGCGGACAGCCCGGTCCCATGCCGATTGCTATCGGGACGGGATGCGCCCAAATCGCTATTATAAGGTCAACCAATCTAACCATAACCAAAACAAATGTTAAGCGGGTAAGGTTTGGCGGATTTTTTGACTAATTTTGTATATTAAAATGAAGTAAAACCTATTAAAGATAAAATATTATGGCATTAGAAATAACAGATGCAACGTTTGAAGAAACAGTATTGAAAAGCGATAAGCCAGTAATGGTGGATTTTTGGGCGGCTTGGTGCGGTCCATGTAGAATGGTGGGGCCAATCATTGATCAAATAAGTCAGGAATACGAAGGTAAAGCCGTTGTTGGAAAAGTGGATGTAGATGCTAATCAGGAATTTGCGGCAAAATATGGTGTGCGTAACATCCCAACTGTTTTGGTGTTCAAAAATGGAGAAGTGGTCGGTAGACAAGTTGGTGTAGCGCCTAAAAATGCTTACACAGACGCCATTGACGGACTTTTATAAGAATAAAACATAAGAAATGACAAAAGGTTTGCTGTTATAGCGAACCTTTTTTTATTTCTGCAATTTTAATGTCGCAAAACTAGGATTATAGATTGTCTAGAGTTTGCTATATGTCCGATACATCTGTTTAATTCTGCTTTCTGTCGACAGAACATAGCATTTTGTCTACACTCTGTTTTTCGGATTATTAGAATAATTAATTTTAAGAAACGAATTAAATTTATTACCATGAAGACAAAACGTGTGACAACCCAAAATGTAAGGAAATTTGCGGCTGCATCCCAGTACTTGATAAATTGGGGTTCAATACTTTTAATTGGGATGCTATTGTTGGTTATTTCTTGTACTAAAAGCGATGATTTAGTAATAGATAAAGTTGAAATAATTGGTGATGAATTACCTATAGATGACGAAACACCTATTGATAATGAAACCCCAACTGATAATGAATCATCCGTTGATATATATGTGGCAGGGCAATTAAATAGTTTGCCAGTATACTGGAAAAACGGGCAGGTTGTGTATCTATCCAACGGGGCGCCTAATGAAGGTTCCAGTTCTATAGTGCTGGATGGCAGCGATGTCTATGTCTCAGGTTTAGAATGGTGGGATGGTAATGTATTGCCAAGGTATTGGAAAAACAACCAAGAAATCCTGCTCTCGAATATTCCCGGTCAAATTGGAATAAACTCTATTGCAGTAGAAAATGGAGATGTGTATGTGGCAGGATGGGAAATTCCTGGATCCGGTTATGTTGCCAAATATTGGAAAAATGGTCAGGTGGTATCGCTCCCATGTAGTTCAACAAATGCTTGGGCAAATGCCATTACTGTTGTTGGCGGCGATGTATATGTGGCAGGGTATGACGGAGGCATTGCCAAATACTGGAAAAACGGACAGCCTGTTTCACTCAATGGAGGGTCAAACCAAGCTTACGCCAATTGCATTTTTGTTGTTGGAAGCGACATATATGTAGCCGGTTCGGAATCGAATGTATCCCACCATGTAGCTAAATACTGGAAGAACGGCCAGTCGGTATCGCTAACAGCAGGGACAAAACACGCCACTGCAAATTCCATTGCAGTAATTGGTAATGATGTATATGTTGCTGGGTGGGAAGGCGACTTTTATGGAATGGAAGGCGGAACTGGATCTGTGATTAAATACTGGAAAAACGGGCAGGAAACGTCGTTAACAAACGGTACAACTTATGCATATGGCGGTTCCATTGCCGTTGTTGGCAGCGATGTATATGTGGCGGGAACGGAAATCAACGGATCTAATAATTATATGGCCAAATATTGGTTAAATGGGCAGGCTGTGAAGCTCTCTGATGGTGCTAGTGCAACGAGCATAATTGTGGTAAATCGTTAAATATTGTAGTGCTCTAGGTCGACAATGTGATTTAGCGGTATTATGATAGTTTCCTTTCTATATATGGATCTTGGAAATTCAAATCTCAAAATAAGAATTTTATTAAGACAAAATGGGAGACAACGCAAAATGTATATAAAGAAGCATTAGATTCGCTTTTCTAAAATTAGAAATTAAAAGAAATGATAAAAGGTTTGCCATTTTGGCAAACCTTTTTTTAATTTAGAGAAAAATTTAGAAGAATGAGTAATAAAACAAAAATACAAGATGTTATTGATAGTAAATTAATTGAGGAACGCAAAGTGTTTCTCTGGGGAATGGTAGATGACAAATCGGCCAAACATGTGATTGACAGATTGATGTATCTTGATGCGCTTGATACCAAAGATATTCATTTATACATTAACAGCCCTGGCGGTTATGTCACTTCGGGTTTTGCTATTTATGATTGTATGAAGTCTTTAAATAGTGATGTATCGACTATTTGTACTGGGTTTGCGGCATCCATGGGATCCATTCTGTTGTCGGCAGGCCAAAAGGGAAAACGCTTTATCCAACCGCACGCTAGAGTAATGATACACCAGCCAAGTGGTGGTACACGTGGTGTGGCGAGTGATATTGAAATTACAGCCCAAGAAATTTTAAAAACTAAAGAATTGAGCGCAAGATTGCTTGCCGAAAACTGTGCACAGACAATAGAGAAAATATTGAAGGATTTTAACCGCGACCATTGGATGGGTGCAGAGGAATCAGTGTCCTATGGAATCGTAGATAAAATCAAAGAATAAGAATTAAGTCTTACAATCGGTCTTAATCCTGGCCAAAAGCGCTATCATCTATAAAATGAATTTACAGGTAGAACTCAATAAAACAGGAGGTTTTAAAAACCTTGAACTCCTCGCCAAACAAGTGGTAGAGGGTTTTATTGCTGGAATGCATAAAAGTCCATTTCATGGATTTTCGGCCGAATTTGCTGAACATAAAATTTACAATCAAGGCGAAAGCACAAAACATATCGATTGGAAGTTATACGCTAAAACCGATAAGCTTTTTACCAAGCGCTATGATGAGGAAACGAATTTAAGATGCCATTTGATCATAGATAACAGCAGTTCGATGCATTATCCACAGATGAAGGAGTTTTCGATCCACAAATTGAATAAAATAGCATTTTCGGTATTGGCTTCAGCCTCTCTCATGCATATTCTTAAAAAACAGCGTGATGCTGTCGGTTTGAGTATTTACAGTGATGCCTACGATTTTTATTCGCCGGAAAAAGGCAGTGAACGCCACCATCAAATGTTGTTGGGCGTATTGAACAAAACGGTGATTGAAAAACCCTTGAAAAAGCAAACAGAAACCTTTACCTATTTGCATCAAATAGCAGAAAATATTCACAGACGCTCATTGATCTTCTTTTTCACGGATATGTTTCAGACCACTACCGACGAAACAAAATTATTTGAAGCACTGCGACATTTAAAACACAACAAACATGAAGTGGTATTGTTTCACGTTTTTGATAAAGAAAAGGAAATGCATTTTGATTTTGACAACACGCCCAAACGCTTTGTAGATTTGGAAACAGGGGACTTCATCAATTTGTATCCTGATACCATCAAAGACAGTTATGAAACCAATGTAAAGGCTTATTTTGATGAATTACGACTCAAATGCGGACAGTACAGAATAAAATATGTGGAGGCCGATGTCAACATGAATTTTGATAAAATACTCACAACCTATATGGTAGAGCGTGGGAAATTTAAGTGACGAATTATTTTTCAAAAAACAGGGCAAAATGTTTGCGTTATAAAAAACAGAACGTATATTTGCAACCGCAATTATGCAACGGTCTGGTAGTTCAGTTGGTTAGAATGCCGCCCTGTCACGGCGGAGGTC
>JBGSXJ010000076.1:0-2398 GCA_041751535.1 Aquaticitalea sp. | reverse complement strand
TCATTTCGCAAAATTTCCGCTGTTTTTAATTTCGGATTTGGTTTGGATTTTTAATTCTATCTCGATTCCATCAACATTTTAAGAGTCAGTTTGGTTTTATTTTTTCAATTTCGGCGAGATTTTTTTTATATGGTCGCTAACACTTGTATAACCACACTTTTTCTTGTGCTATTGTGGTTATATCGTTTATGGTTGCAATATATCATTTTTTTGGTAATGTATCCATTGGACTTGTAATAGTTTTATTGTTAATTTCTATGGTTTTTGTATATATCTCCGTGGTTTTAGGCGAATCGTGGCCCAACATGTTTTGGATATGACGCATGTTTACGTTGTTTTCAATGCAATGTGTCGCAAACGAATGTCGCAAGGTATGGACCGTTGACCACGGATTGGAATCAGTGTCCTTTACCGCCTTTCTGAATATCGACCTAATGCTCGTAACACTGTATTTTTCGCCTGATTGTCCTTCAAATAACCAGTAGGATGGCTTGTACTTCCTGTAATAGTCTCTCAACATCAAGACCAACTGTTGCGACAAAATGGTCTTCCGGTCCTTCTTGCCCTTACTGTCCTTTATAAAGAGATACCCATCAGTGGAGTGCACATCGGCAATACGTAGATTTACAAGTTCAGAAATCCGAAGGCCACCGCTGTAAATGGTACTTAATATAGCTTTGTGTTTAATGTTTTGGGGAGAATTAAGGATGTTGTAAATCTCCTTTTTACTCAACACATTTGGAATATTGACCGTTTTTTTAGGCCGCTGTATGTTATAGTATTCCCTTGGTAATTTTAAGGCATGCTCATAATAGGCCTTGATGCCATTAATGAGTTGATTTTGATAACTTTCGCCTATTTTATGCTTTACAATCAGCTCGTAAACAAATCCCTCAATTTCCTCTTTGGTGACTTCTTTGAGATCGCGGTTCATGAACTTTGATAAAAAGACCGTGAACATTTTCTTGTAAACGCTAATGCTCGACCTGCTGTATTGTTTTAGAACAAGTGCTTTCTCCAGCTCAAACAAGGCGTCTATGGAATTTTGGTTTAAGGCAACGCTCTCAATGGGCGTAAAGTGAGTGTCCTTTTCAATTTTACAATCTCCGCAGATATCCTTTAATAATTGAAGGTTTTTGGGCGTATTGACTACCGACCAGAGTTTTTGTTCTGGGTGCCAGAAGCTGCTGTTCATTTTTTTAATCTGGGTTCTTTTGGTTAGTTGATCATAAGGGATAAATACCTTGATCCGCTTTGCTTCCTTAAGAGGTTCATAAATAGTGGGTTGCATATGATTTTGGTTTTATAAATTTGAATTTAATTTGAATTTAATTTGAATTGTTAGGTCAAGATAATTTAAAAGGAAACACAAAAGAGGTGATGCCGTTAAATAAGCGTATTTTAACCGTTATAATCGAATGAAGGTTAACATACCTGAAATCAATATCTTAAATTGATACGTTTTATGAAAAATTCCAATAACCTTTAATATATTTATAATATTTAAAATCAAAATGACTACCATTATTTTAATAATTCCATTTAAAATAAATGGAAACATTGTTGGTCGATAACTATTTTTGTGAAAACAGAAAACTTACAATTTTGGGTCAAGACAATGTGACTTGTAAGCTATTATTAAGCTGATAGAAATTTAAAAATATTGCCTGTTGTCTGTTGTCTGTTGTCTGTTGATTGCACCTGGAATAGTCTATTTTTCTATTCTCTATATGCTATAGTCTAACTTCGAACTTGAATTTTGGTTCTTGCAGTAACGCCAAATGTGGTAGGATCGTGATTCTAAATTGGATATTATTAAAATGAAATGTAAAATTTGTAGTAAAACCATTGTTGGAAGAAAGGATAAAATATTTTGCTCAATTAGATGCAAAAACTATTACCATACCAATTTGCGCCGCGTCACGTTTGAAGCATCACAGAAAATAGATGACATTCTCCATCGCAATAGATCCATCCTACTCGAAATTATGGGTAAAAACTTGACACAAAAACAAGTCAGCCGACTCATTTTGGAACAGAAGAAATTCAGGTTCAATTACCTAACGCACTATCACATCAACAAACAGGGTAAAACCTTTCATTGGATTTATGATTTTGCATGGATGTCATTTTCTGATGATACCATTCTCATCGTCAGAAAGCCAGAATCAAGTTAATGCGCCTCCAACCAATCGTTCCCAACACCCAAATCGACATCCAACGGAACGGACAAGGTATAGGCCGATTCCATTTCAGTTTTGACAAGGGTTTTGATGGCTTCCAATTCGGGCTTGTACACATCAAACACCAATTCATCATGCACCTGAAGCAACATTTTGGTTTTATAATTGCCTTCTTCCAACTTATTGTGAATGTTGATCATCGCAATTTTGATGAT
>JBGSXJ010000075.1:0-19169 GCA_041751535.1 Aquaticitalea sp. | reverse complement strand
AGTACCTTTGCAACTTTGCAATTCTATGAGCCCATTTGAAGACGTTATTGAGGTTAAAGGTGCCAGGGTACACAACCTAAAAAATATAGATGTAAACATTCCTAGAGAAAAACTTGTGGTGATAACAGGCCTTTCTGGGAGCGGGAAATCCTCGTTGGCATTTGACACCATTTATGCCGAAGGACAACGTCGTTATATCGAAACCTTTTCTGCTTATGCCCGCCAATTTTTAGGCGGATTGGAACGCCCAGATGTCGATAAAATAGATGGGCTTTCTCCAGTAATCGCAATTGAACAAAAAACTACCAGCAAATCTCCCCGATCTACAGTTGGTACAATTACTGAAATTTACGATTTCCTACGGTTGCTTTATGCGCGTGCCAGTGATGCTTACAGTTTCAATACTGGAGAAAAAATGGTGAGCTATACCGACGAACAAATCAAAACGCTCATCAAGGAAAGTTTTCAGGGTAAACGGATCAATATTCTTGCGCCAGTTGTACGATCGCGTAAAGGTCACTACCGTGAATTGTTCGAACAAATTGCAAAACAGGGCTTTGTGAAAGTTCGAACAGATGGTGAAGTGAAAGACCTGGTCAAAGGCATGAAGCTAGACCGATACAAAACTCACGATATCGAGATCGTTATTGATCGATTAAAGATTGACGACACTGCCGATAATGACAAACGCTTAACGGAAACCATAAACACTGCCATGTATCATGGTGAAGATGTTCTAATGGTATTGGATCAAGACACGGAAGATGTGCGCTATTTCAGCCGAAATTTAATGTGTCCATCCACTGGTATTTCCTATCCCAATCCGGAACCTAACAACTTCTCGTTCAATTCGCCAAAAGGTGCTTGCCCAAAATGCAATGGCATCGGTAGGTTATACGAAGTAAATGAGAAAAAAATTGTGCCTGATGATAAGTTATCCATACGCGCTGGAGCGCTTGCGCCTCATGGTCCGTATAAAAACAGTTGGGTATTCAAGCAGTTTGAAATCATTGCACAACGCTTTAATTTTGAATTGACTGATCCTTATAAAAAAATCCCGGAAGAAGCAAAACAGCTAATTTTGTATGGCGGCAATGATAAATTTTCCGTTGAAAGCAAAACACTTGGCGTTACGCGCGACTATAAAATAGAATTTGAAGGCGTTGCCAATTTCATCCAAAACCAATTCAACAATTCAGAATCTGCGTCCCTCACAAGATGGGCAAAGGAATACATGGATAAGGTAGAATGTGATGAATGTCATGGTTCAAGGCTCAAACAGGAATCCCTGTATTTTAAGATCAATAATCAGAATATCGCCGAATTATCAAATAAAGACATTATCGATTTGGCTGAATGGTTCAAGGATCTGAAAGTTCATTTATCCGAAAGACAAGTGTTGATTTCAGAAGAAATCATCAAGGAAATCAAAACAAGGCTTCAATTTTTGCTCGATGTCGGGTTAGATTATCTATCACTTAACCGGAGCTCAAAATCCTTATCGGGTGGCGAGGCACAACGTATCCGTTTGGCTACCCAAATAGGTTCGCAATTGGTTGGTGTACTATATATTTTGGACGAACCAAGCATAGGACTGCACCAACGCGATAACGAAAAATTGATAAAATCATTGGTCGCCTTGAGGGATATCGGCAATTCGGTCATTGTGGTAGAACATGATAAAGACATGATTGAAAGTGCGGATTATGTTATCGATATAGGCCCGAAAGCCGGAAAATACGGTGGCGAAATCATAAGTATTGGCACTCCAGAAGAACTTAAAACGCACCATACTTTAACAGCGGATTATTTGAACGGAACAAAAAAAATTGAGGTTCCTAAAAAACGCCGCGAGGGCAATGGAAAATATATTGAACTGAAAGGTTGCACAGGAAATAATCTTAAAAATGTCTCTGTTAAATTGCCATTGGCAAAAATGATAGGTGTCACAGGGGTTTCCGGTAGTGGAAAATCCACACTTATCAATGAAACCCTCTACCCGATCATGAATGCCCATTATTTTAATGGTGTTAAAAAACCAATGCCCTACAAGAGCATTACAGGATTGGAACATATTGATAAAGTCATAGATATCAACCAATCGCCAATCGGTAGAACACCTCGAAGCAATCCGGCAACCTACACAGGTACTTTTGGTGAAGTTAGAAGTTTGTTTGCCAAAATTCCAGAAGCCATGATTCGCGGTTATAAGCCTGGCCGTTTTAGTTTTAATGTAAAGGGTGGACGCTGTGAAACCTGTCAAGGTGGTGGACTGCGCATTATAGAAATGAATTTCCTTCCTGATGTGTATGTAGAATGTGAGACCTGTCAAGGAAAACGATTTAACAGGGAAACCTTGGAGATTCGTTATAAAGGAAAATCCATCAGCGATGTTTTAAATATGACCATTAACGAATCAGTTGAATTTTTTGAGCATATTCCAAAAATTCACAAAAAATTGAAAACTATTAAAGATGTTGGCTTGGGTTATATAACCTTGGGTCAACAAAGCACCACACTCTCTGGCGGTGAAGCACAACGTATCAAACTAGCTACTGAATTAAGCAAACGCGATACTGGTAATACCTTTTATATTCTTGACGAGCCTACGACAGGATTACATTTTGAAGACATTAGAGTCTTAATGAATGTCCTTAATAAGTTGGTCAATAAAGGTAATACCATACTCATCATTGAGCACAACATGGATGTCATCAAAACTGTCGACCATATTATTGACGTTGGTTATGAAGGCGGCAAGGGTGGTGGACAAATTATTGTGGAAGGTACGCCAGAACACGTTGCAACGCACAAAACAAGTTATACGGCTAAATTCCTGAAAAAGGAGTTATCGGCCTAAAACTTAAGACATATCTTCTAGTACTTCAATTCTAAAAAACAGATAAGAACATTTTCAACGTTCTCAAAATCAGAAAGATTTAAAACATTAATTTTTCTTAAATGAAGGTATTTATCATATGGGTTAATATTATTTTGATTTAAATCATAAAACCTAAGCAAATCTTTAGTATTTTAGTACAATAACTATAAAACTAATTTATTATGAGAGGTATTCTTTGGCTTGTAGCCGTAATTCTTATTATCGTTTGGCTTTTAGGCTTTTTAGGAGTAGTTGAAGGCTTGGGCACCAGTAACCTAATTCACGTACTACTTGTAATTGCTGTTGTTGTGATCCTTTACAATATTATTTCAGGGCGAAAACCTTTATAGGTTTCACTATAACTTAAACACTTTTATTCATTAAATAAAAAGGTAATTCCACTCGTTGGGGTTGCCTTTTTTTGATTTTAGTAATTTTTATAGTGTGAATCACATCATAAGGCTTACCTATTTCCTACATCACAATTAAATCTAAAATGTCTTCAAATTGGCTAATTATGGTATTTTCGCTTAAATTTGTGAGTTACCAAACCGAAAATTTCAACTAGAAAATCAATCACAATTAAAATACCATCTTTAAACACATGAGATTAGAAAAACACAGTAAAGCTTGGAATGAAATTAAAACAAATGACTCTTGGGCTATCTTTAAGATTATGGGAGAATTTGTAAGTGGATATGAAAAATTGAGCAAAATTGGCCCATGCGTATCCATTTTTGGATCTGCACGTACCAAACCAGACCATAAATATTATAAGTTGGCCGAAGAGGTTGCCAAAAAAATCGTGGAGCATGGCTATGGTGTTATTACTGGTGGCGGACCAGGAATCATGGAAGCTGGTAATAAAGGTGCTCACATTGCAGGAGGAACTTCAGTGGGCTTAAATATTGATTTACCATTTGAACAGCACGATAATCCGTATATAGATTCTGATAAAAGTTTGGATTTTGACTATTTCTTCGTTAGAAAGGTCATGTTCGTAAAATACTCCCAAGGATTTGTAGTGATGCCAGGCGGATTTGGAACTTTAGACGAATTATTTGAAGCAATTACTTTGATACAAACTAACAAAATTGAAGAATTTCCTATTATACTCGTCGGTACAGATTTTTGGAAAGGTTTATTAGATTGGGTACGCACCACGCTATTAGACGGATTTAGCAACATAAGCAGCAAAGATTTGGATCTCATCCATTTAGTGGATACTCCTGAAGAGGTAATTGAAATTTTAAACAGCTTCTATAAAGAATTTGAATTGAGCCCGAATTTTTAAAATCAACACGCAACTTCTGGAAAAACTATATCTGGAGGTAGAGCCTACAATTTAGCAGTCAAAAGCACGTTATAGGAAAACTGCCAACCAATTTATCTCAATCAAAAATAATTAAGAAATCATAAATATAGGAATTAAACTATCCCTTGATTTATGATGCAATAACTTAAACGAACAACTTTAACATTTTATCTAATCAAACTTTAAACCTTTATGATAGTTTTGGCACTTGAATAAAAACTAGAAACACAAAAAATTCGGTATATATGCGAGAAGATTATTCCATATTGGCAAATGGTGTAGAGTATCTCGATTTATCTCAACAAATTATGAAACCTTTTAAGTTTGTAATAGAACATTGAAAATACGCTTCCTTTCGTTTTTAATCTTTATCTATTCAGTGGTTGTTTTTGGCCAAAACCAAATAAACATCGACGCTACTTTTGACGTGCCAAAAAAATTAATTTACATTCAACAGAATATCAAATATCAAAATACTTCTCATGATACTTTAAAAACGATATTTCTAAATGACTGGAACAATGCTTATTCAACAAAACAAACGCCTCTTGCCAAGCGTTTTACAGAGGAATTTAGCACCAGATTTCACTTTGCCAAAAATGAAGAACGTGGTTTTACTGTAGTCACTTCACTACTTGATGCCAAAAGGGATTCGTTGCCATTTAAGCGGTTCAAAGAACATCCAGATGTTATAGAAGTCACTTTGTCAGAACCTCTGCTGCCCAAAGAATCTTATGACATCTATTTAAGCTATACCTCCATGATTCCCGATGATTCGTTTACCAATTATGGAATGACGCAAGATGGGGATCTCAACTTAAAATACTGGTACATTACACCAGCTGTTTACAATGGTTCGTGGCAATATTACAGCAACAAGAATTTAGATGATATGTATATTCCTATAACCGATATAAAAATGGTCTTGGAATTTCCTAAAAATTATGCACTCTATTCTGAATTGGATAGACAAAACCTACAGCAGGGCGACAGCACCCAAAAAATAACTTTGCATGGCAAAGACCGAATCGACACAAAGTTATTTCTTAATAAATTTCCTAAATTTAAATATACACAAACTGATAAATTTACACTAATCACCAACATTGATGAGGCCAGAATCGAACCTCTTGAAAAGACAATGCTCAACGACAAAATTGTTCATTTTATCACAACTAATTTAGGTGAGTATCCACATAATTTTTTGATGGTGACAGATATTGAATACGGAAAAGATCAATTATACGGCCTCAACCAATTACCAAGTTTTCTTCGTCCATTTCCCAATAACCTTCAGTACGAACTCAAGATTTTAAAAACAGCACTCAATAATTATTTAAACAATACCTTACTGGTCAATCCCCGAAACGACTATTGGTTAAAGGATGGCCTTCAGATTTTCTATATGATTAAATATATTGAAGAAAATTATCCCGACTTAAAATTGATAGGAACTCTTGCAGACTTCTGGGGTGTACGATCTTTTCATGCTTCCGATTTGTATTTTAACGAGCAATACAATTTATTTTTTACGCAAATGGCTCGTACTAACAGAGATCAGCCGCTGACAATGCCTAAAGATTCACTTTTAAAATTTAATGCCAATATTGCCGGAAAGTATAAGGCTGGGATAGGTTTAAAATATTTGGATGATTTTGTAAATGCAGATATATTGGAACGAACCATTCAACAATATTTGGATGCGTCTAAACTTAAAATTACCTCATCTTCAGAATTTGAAATGATGCTCAAGTCCAATACCGATAAAAATGTCAATTGGTTCTTTACGGAATATCTTCAAACTCGAAAAAAAATCGATTTTAGAATTCAAAATGTTTTTAAAACAGAGGATTCCATCACATTGACAATCAAAAATAAGCGCGATAATTCGATGCCAATCTCACTGTTCACCATGAACAATGATTCAATTCTAACAAAAATGTGGATTGAAGACATCAACGATAAAAAAACCATTACCATCCCGCGAAATGAGGCCGATAAATTGGTTTTAAACTATGACAATACAGTGCCAGAGTACAATTTAAGGGATAACTGGAAATCTTTAAAAGGGTTCTTCTTCAACAACAAACCATTGCAATTCCGATTGATAAAAGATGTAGAGGACCCGTATTATAATCAAGTGTTCTTGATGCCTTTGGTAGAATTTAACAATATTTACGATGGACTTACCCTTGGGGCAAAAGTGTATAATAAGACCTTATTGCGTAAAAATTTCAACTATAAGTTTTCACCGCAATACGCCACAAAATCAAAAACTTTCACAGGCGGCACGTCCATGTCCTATACACATGATTTAGAAAATCGAGATTTATACAACATCACTTATGGTGTCGGATTTGGATATAGTTCATTTGCCCAAAATGCGTTCGTTACGAGAATAACCCCTAGTTTGTCCTTTAATTTTAGGGACGACAAAGATTTTAGATCCAATGACAGAAGTGCAATTAATTTAAGATACATTGACATTTCTAGAACCGTAAAAGAAAATGCTACTGTAGAAATCACTGATCCTGATTATAGAGTTCTCAATTTGAGATATATCCATTCAAATGCTGGAATAATCAATTTCAAAAGTTGGTTCACCGATTTTCAAGTAGCGAAAAATTTCGGGAAGGTTTCCGTCAACTATGAGTACAGAAAATTATCTGAAACCAACAGGCAATTCAACTTTAGATTTTTTGCGGGATCGTTTCTTTATAACAATACAAATCCCGATTCTGATTATTTCAGTTTCGCACTCGATAGGCCAACAGATTATCTATTTGATTATAACTATTTAGGCCGATCGGAGGAGTCAGGTATCTACAGTCAACAAATCATCATTGCAGAAGGTGGTTTTAAGTCAAAACTTTCCCCTGCATTCGCCAATCAATGGATGACCACCATCAATACTAGTGCTTCCATTTGGAAATATATTGAAGCTTATGGGGATCTTGGCTTGGTAAAGAACAAAGGCGATAATGCAGAAGTGGTATATGATTCTGGCATCCGATTGAATTTAGTGCCCGATTATTTTGAACTCTATTTTCCAGTCTATTCCAATCTAGGATGGGAAATTGCCCAAGAACGTTACGACCAAAAAATACGAATCAAATTCACCTTGGACCCTCAAGCATTGTTAGGACTCTTCCGCCGTAAATGGTATTAGTTAGTATTCAGTTGGCAGTCTTCAGTTGGCAGTCGCAGTGTTCTATATTTAATATTTAATATTCGATATAAGAATTTTCAACATTTCCACTTTGAACCTTCACGACATTGTAAAACATAATAAGTTTAGTTAACTTTGCAATTATCCAAATTATAGATGCATGCAGCCAGACTCCAATACCACAAAAAATATGACGTTTGAAGATTTTCAAACAGAAGTACTCAACGATTACAAAATAGCCGTTACCAGCAGGGAATGTAGTTTGTTGGGCCGCAGGGAAGTCCTAACCGGCAAAGCAAAATTTGGAATTTTTGGCGATGGAAAGGAAATACCGCAATTGGCTTGGGCCAAAGTCTTTAAAAATGGTGATTTCCGTTCGGGCTATTACCGCGATCAAACATTTATGATGGCTATTGGAGCCCTAAACATTCAACAGTTTTTTGCTGGTTTGTATGGACATTCAGATTTGGAGCACGACCCAATGTCTGCAGGTCGTCAAATGGGAGGTCATTTTGGAACACATAGTTTAGATGCGAACGGAAACTGGAAAGATTTGACTGCCCAAAAAAATTCGAGCGCAGATATTTCACCGACTGCAGGGCAAATGCCACGATTATTGGGATTGGCACAAGCTTCCAAAATTTATCGAAATGTCAAGGGTATTGATACTACCAATTTTTCAAGCAAAGGCAATGAAGTTGCATGGGGAACGATTGGAAATGCCAGTACAAGCGAAGGCCTGTTTTTTGAAACCATCAATGCCGCAGGAGTTTTGCAAGTACCTATGGTTATTAGTATTTGGGATGATGAATATGGTATTTCTGTTCATGCGAGGCATCAAACCACAAAAGAAAATATATCTGAAATCCTTAAAGGCTTTCAAAGAGATGAACATAACAAAGGTTATGAAATTCTTAAGGTCAACGGGTGGGATTATCCTGAATTAATTGAGACGTATGAAAAAGCCTCTCAAATCGCAAGGGAGGAACACGTTCCTGTAATGATTCACGTTGTGGAACTTACACAGCCACAAGGCCACTCTACTTCTGGCTCTCATGAACGTTATAAAAGTGAAGAACGCTTGGCATGGGAAACCGAATTCGATTGTCTTGTAAAAATGCGCGATTGGATGTTAGCTAATAATATCGCAAGCCAAGAAGACTTGGACGCTTTTGACAAGACCATCAAAAAAGAGGTAAGGGAAGGCAAAAAAGCAGCTTGGGACGCTTATATAAAACCAATACAGGAAGAACAAAAAGAAGCGCTTTCATTGTTGAATAATTTGGCTGGGGCGTCGGACAATAAAGCGTTTATTGAAAAACTGACCAACGACTTAAGTGCCATTGGTGAGCCAACCAGAAAAGATATAGTAGCGACTGTACGAAAAGCATTGAGATATGTAGTAGGCGAAACCTCCAATGAAAGAGGCGTGCTATCGGAATGGATCAATACCTATTTTGAAAAAACACAACCAAAATATAGTTCACATTTACAAAGTGAATCCAAATACTCTGCACTAAATATTTCAGAAGTAAAGCCCACTTATGATACCTCGGCCGAAGATGTAGATGGACGTGTGGTGATACGTGATAATTTTGATGCTATTTTTAACAAATATCCTCATGCATTAGTATTTGGGGAAGATGCTGGTCACATAGGTGACGTGAATCAAGGATTGGAAGGATTACAGGAAAAATATGGTGAACTTCGTATTGCCGATGCAGGTATTCGTGAAGCGACCATATTAGGACAAGGGATTGGTATGGCAATGCGTGGTTTACGGCCAATAGCCGAAATTCAATATCTCGATTATGTGCTTTACGCCTTGCAAATCATGAGTGATGATTTAGCATCTCTTCATTACAGAACCAAGGGACGACAAAAAGCACCTTTGATTATACGAACGCGCGGCCACAGGCTCGAAGGTATATGGCATTCAGGATCACAAATGGGAGGAATTATTAATTTGATACGTGGCATACACGTCCTGGTCCCACGAAATATGACCAAAGCCGCCGGATTTTATAATACACTTTTAGAGAGCGATGAACCAGCATTAATCGTTGAATGTCTCAACGGTTATAGACTCAAAGAAAAAATGCCGACCAATCTTGGAGAATTCAAAACACCTTTGGGTGTTGTTGAAATCATTAGGGAAGGAACTGATATTACCTTGGTATCCTATGGGTCGACCTTGCGCTTGGTAGAGCAGGCTGCAAAAGAATTGCAAGAAGCAGGCATTGATGCCGAAATTATAGACGTACAATCTTTATTGCCGTTTGATTTGAATCATGACATTGCAAAAAGCATTGCCAAAACCAACCGTCTGATGATCATTGATGAAGATGTATCTGGAGGTGCTTCAGCTTATATACTTAATGAAGTTATCAATACCCAGGCTGCCTATCAATATCTCGACAGTCAACCAAAAACAATATTTGCCCAACCGCATCGACCAGCCTATGGTACTGACGGAGATTATTTTTCCAAGCCATCCGTGGAGGATATTTATGAAGCTATTTATGGGGTGATGCATGAGGTAAATCCGAATGATTTTCCGAAATTGAGATAGCATAAGAACATTAATTAAATGGAAGCCTTTCAAGTTCAACTGAAAGGTTTTTTATTTATATTTAGAGTTCAAAATAACTAACTAAACAACAATTCAATGAAAAAAAATTATCCCGATTTGGGGTTGCTCCTATTGCGTCTTGGCTTTGGTGGCTTTATGCTCACTCATGGCATTCCAAAACTCAGCATGCTTTCCAATCCTTCCGATTTTGGTGATCCCATTGGTATTGGGGCAACACTCTCATTACTTTTGGCGCTCATTGGCGAAGTGGTCGCCCCCATCTTAATTATTATTGGCTTTTTAACCAAATGGGCAACGATTCCAGCAATTATCACCATGGGTGTTGCTGCATTTATTATACATGCAAATGACGATTGGTCGGTTAAAGAACATGCCTTATTGTTTTTCTTTGCTTTTTTGGTGATTTTCCTTTGTGGTGCAGGAAAATATTCAATAGATGGAATGAGAAAAAGATATTGAACTAACCTCCATGCAAGAATACCAAATTCCAAAAAACAAATACCAAATACCAAATTCCATAAAGAAAAAAACGATGCAAACATCAGGGAATTCAGCATTAAAAAATTAAATCTACTTGGAATTTAATTCATATAATAAAAAAAGACTGCAAACAATAGTTCTGCAGTCTTTTTTATATGTTGATGACCTATGATCGAATCAAAATACTCCTTGATATAGACCATCAGATTTTCATCACTCATTTTGTTTGAAGTACTTTCAGTTGACTGAACAGTTTTATACTGTGGCGTATCGGCTAAAAAGCGGATAAACTGTTCTTGGATTTGTCCTGTTCCAGTGATGTGGATTTCATCGATATTGGGCATGATGCTGGCAATATCCTGAAAGAATTTCTGTGATAAGGTTATCTCCTGATTATTGGAAGATTTCTCATTGGAGTTGGAATTAGGTCCTTCATTATTCACGACACCTAGAACTTTAAATTCTCCATTATCAATATCTTCTTTGCCTATAATTGTGGCATGATGGGTATCCATCCAAACACCAAACTGTTTTTTGTGATTATCTGTCATAATTTATTTCTAATTGTTTTTTAATGGTAAGCCTTCTACAAAGTATACAATTTAATTTGTGTAAAGATTGTGATTTAATTATCGAGGGCTTTTTGTTCCGCAACATTCATTTATAACCATCACTTTACTTCAACCTCCATTGGTATGAAATATTTACTATTTCTTAACATTGATTTCACAAATAAAAATTATTCATATCTTGCAGACCTCAAAAGAGATGCCATTAAACGGATGATTTCTAGTTATGGAATGGTTGAAATAAAAGCCAGAAATCATCTACAACCAACAACCAACAACCATGAATCCAATTATCAGAAACATTTTAGCACTCATTGCAGGTATCCTTATAGGAAGTGCGGTAAACATGGGAATCATTCTTATTAGTGGTTTTATTATTCCGCCTCCAGAAGGAGCGGATGTCACTACGACTGAAGGCCTAAAAGCGACCATACATTTATTTCAACCTAAACATTTTATATTTCCATTTCTGGCCCATGCCATAGGAACTTTTGTTGGTGCATTCTTGGCTGGAATTATTGCCGCAAACCATAAAATGAAATTCGCTCTTGGTATCGGTGTCTTTTTTTTGGCAGGAGGTATTTCGAGTGTTTTAATGCTTCCATCTCCAACATGGTTTATTATTTTGGATTTGGTTTTAGCGTATATTCCAATGGCATATCTGGCAGGAAAATTGGCTGTCAAGAAAACATGATTCACTCCGTTTAATTAT
This sequence comes from Aquaticitalea sp., assembly GCA_041751535.1. Lineage (GTDB taxonomy): Bacteria > Bacteroidota > Bacteroidia > Flavobacteriales > Flavobacteriaceae > JBPOFM01. The sequence continues at coordinate 7,450 of JBGSXJ010000075.1, read as the reverse complement.
GCTGTCACTAAATAAATTTGAAGCTTCCTAAACTAAAACAAAACCCACTGAAATTTACTATTATGAAATTATTCTTTCAAAGCATTTTAAGACTTATCGGATATGCTTTACTGATATTTATTTGCTCCTACATTATCGAACTTGATTTTAAAGACGGCAGCGCCAATGAAGAAGGTCTAATAGAATTTTCGCAACATATCATATTATTATTTTGTGTATTGATAGGTTTTTTTAATTTGTTTTATACAAAACAGAACAAAGTTTTTACCTTGCTATTAAGCTTGTTTATTGCAATTCACTTAATCAGGGAATTTGACGCTTGGTTTGATGGTCAATTTCCAGCTCTTGGGTGGTTTCCATTTGTAGCCGTGGTCTTGGTCATAATGCTGGTGATTATTGTTAAAAATTTTCAAATTTTTATCGAACAGATTAATGAGGTAAGTACGACAATGGGTTTTGGTATTTTATTGTTGGCCCTGGCCAAATTGCATATTTTTACGCGTATTTACGGTAAGCCTTCCAACTGGGATGCCATTATGGGTGACAATTATCTTTACCAAGTGGAACGTATTTCAGAAGAAAGTGTCGAACTTGTGGCTTATACCATGATTCTAATTGCGATGATTGAATTATTTATCACGGCAAAAAAAGAAGCGAAACTATAAAAAAATGGCCAAATCCCATATATTGGAATTTGGCCATCATCATCATAATTAGAGACTAACTCAAAATTATCTATTTATCTCGAAGCGCTTCAATCAGCTCATGCTTATTCATGCTGCTTCTTCCCTCTATATCAATCTGCTTCGCTTGCTCATAAAGTTCACTTTTGGTTCTATCTTCATAAGGTTTTGCCTTTCCTCCTTTTTTACCAGGATTCTTTGAATTAGCAATTCGGGCAGATTTTTCTTGGCTATAACCTTCATTACGTAAGGCCTCATAAACAGCATCATTTTTAATACTTGGGCCATGATCTTTTTGCTTTCCCATAATTATGAAAGTTATTATTATGCAGTCTGTTCTTCATGCTTACCTTCATACACTTCCTCAACCAACTTACTATTAAATGCAGGTAAGTCTTTTGGTGAACGACTTGTGACAAGTCCTGCGTCTACTACGACCTCTTCATCTACCCAATTTGCACCTGCATTTATCATATCTGTTTTGATCGAACCATAAGAAGTTATTTTTCTACCTTTCAGCACATCTGCTTCAGCTAGCAACCATGGTCCATGACAAATTGCAGCGACAGGTTTTTTATGTTCAAAGAATGATTTTACGAAGCTCACCGCAGTTTTGTTCAACCTCAATTTATCAGGGTTGATAACGCCACCAGGTAAAACAAGGGCATTATAGTCAGATTGGCCTACTTGATCCAAGGTTTTATCAACCTTATAACTTTTTCCCCAATCACCATCGCTCCAAGCCTTGATCTCTCCTAATTTTTCAGAGATAATGTGTACTTCGGCACCGGCATCTTCCAATGCTTTTTTAGGGTCTCTTAATTCACTTTCTTCAAATCCGTTGGTAGCCAATATTGCTACACGCTTTCTATTTAAGTTTTCCATTGTATTGTGTTTTTTATGATTAATATTTAAGTTCAATCAATATACAATTCTCCTTTCTCAATATAGAATTATCGAAAGGCTTTAACCTAACATTAATAGGTTATGTTAATGAATCTTAATTGTAAATATCAATAATGAAGAAATTTATTTATGCTCTACGATCAAGAAAACTGCGGTGCTGTCACCGACATTCAAAACTTCATGCTCGCTAATTGATTTATTGCCAAAATCTGTCCCTGTTGGAACTGCAACAGTTCTGGTGCCTTTGGAGTCGGTAATTTTAAAAGTACTGCCTTTAATAGTATACCCAAAATGAGGAAGATGATAATGGTTCTCATGGCCGACGCCTGGTGGGAATGAACATTTCAGAACTCTCATAGCATCATCTTCAAAGAGCACTTCACAAACGCGCTGACCATTCCAGCCGGCTTCTAAAGGATCGGGTAAAGAAGGCTCATTTTTACAAGCCAAAAAAGAAAATGCTATTAATACAATTAGAAATCTCATAGAAAAAATATCAATTAAAAATCTTCACAACCAACTCCTTAAGCAAATCCCCTTGTGAAACGGCATTCGAACCAACACCTTTGCTCCTGACATCAAAATCCCTTAAGGTTGCGATCACGGAGCTCACTTTCTTCATAGGAAAGTGATGTGCGGCACTGATATATTCATTAACAAAATAGGGATTGATTTTTAAGGCCGATGCCACATTGCGAGGCGATTTGTCACTCAACCCATGAAAATGAAGTAACTGCGAAAAGAAATTAAAAAGAAGTGTTACCGTCACCACCATCGGATTATCCTTTGGGTTGTCTGCAAAATACCTGACAATCTGATGCGCTTTTAAAACGTTGCGTTCGCCAATGGCCTTCCGAAGTTCAAAATTATTATAATCCTTGCTGATACCTATGTTATCTTCTATATGTTGTGCGGTGATCTGTGTTCCTTCGGGCAATACAATCAGGAGTTTTTCCAGTTCATTATTGATTTTACTCAAATCAGTTCCCAAGAATTCTACCAACATTTGAGAAGCCTTGGGCATAATCGTATAATTTTTTCCAGATAAAACACGACGTATCCACTCACCTACTTGATTTTCGTACAGCTTCTTGCTTTCATATACTACAGCACTTTTTTGAAGGGTTTTATAGAGCGACTTACGTTTATCGATGGTTTTATATTTGTAATTCAGCACGAGAATCGTCGAAGGCTGTGGTTGCTTGGCGTAGTCTGCAAATTTTTCAATATTCCGTGAAAGATCCTGTGCTTCCTTAACAATCACCACTTGGTAATCTGCCATCATTGGATAGCGTTTTGCAGTACTTATAACATCTTCAACAGTAATATCTCTTCCATAAAGAACGGTTTGGTTAAAGCCGCGTTCCTCTTCCGTCAAAACGTTAGTCTCAATAAAATTGGAAATACGATCAATATAATAGGGCTCTTCACCCATCAAAAAATAGATAGGTTTTAACTTCTTGGCAGTAATATCGTTGATTAATTGTTTGATGTCATCCACAGTGGTAAAATTTCAGATCTAAATATTTCCAAATCCAATTGTTTCCTTCGGAATTTGGTAGTTATAAAATGTAAGTTAACTTTGGAATTCGGTAAATGAAAATCAGTGCAAGAACTCAACTTTCCAAAATTTTCCTTTCGCTTCAAAAATAGCGAAAATAAAATTTCCATATTCGATGTCATCCGTAAAAGATTCTTCATCCTACAACCTGAAGAATGGGTGCGACAGCATTGTGTTCATTATTTATTGAATGAAAAAAAATACCCCAAAACACTCATCAATGTCGAAAAGGAATTGGTTCTCAATAATTTAAAAAAACGATATGATATTGTCATTTTCAATACCGATGGAAGCATTCATATGATTGTGGAATGTAAAGCACCCAATATCCGCATCGACCAAAGCACTTTTGATCAGATTGCACGGTATAATTTAACGCTTAATGCAACCTACTTGATGGTGACCAATGGAATTAATCATTACTATTGTCAAATGGATTTTGAAAACCAAAGGTATCAGTTTTTGCATTCCATTCCAGAATACAGTTTGCAATAAAGAATTACCTTCATCAAACTCTTTCGATTAGAAAAATCAATGAAAAATGATACATTTATACAAATATTATTGAATTCGTGTCACATAAAATAGCGGTCGTCATACTTAATTGGAACGGGGAAAATTTATTGCAACAATTCCTACCATCTGTTGTATCACATTCTCAAGAAGCAATGGTGTATGTTGCAGACAATGCTTCCACAGATAATTCCGTGGCGTTTGTAAAGGCTAATTTTCCAACCGTTCAAATCATTCAAAATAAACAAAACGGTGGCTACGCCAAAGGTTACAACGATGCCTTAAAACAGGCAGAAGCAGATATCTACTGCTTATTGAACAGTGATGTTGAAGTTACTGAAAACTGGCTAATTCCAATACTTGATACTTTCGAAAAGGAAGGAAACACAGTCATCATCCAACCCAAAATATTGGATTACCATAAGAAAGACCATTTTGAATACGCTGGTGCAGCTGGTGGATTTATTGATAAATATGGTTATCCTTATTGTCGTGGACGAATTTTTGACAGCATCGAGAAAGATACAGGTCAGTACAACGATACAACAGCCATTTTTTGGGCATCAGGTGCTTGTTTGTTTATCCGAAGTACTGTTTTTAGAAAACTTGGTGGGTTTGACGAAGCGTTTTTTGCCCATTTTGAAGAGATTGATCTGTGTTGGCGTGCTTTTAATTCAGGTCATGAAGCCAAGTATGTTGGAGCATCTAGCATTTATCACGTGGGCGGTGCCACTTTAAAAGACACCAATCCAAAAAAAACATATCTCAATTTTCGGAATAGCTTATATACCATCACCAAAAATGCTCCTGGTCCTTTATTCCCATTATTATTCACCCGAATGGTTTTGGATGGATTAGCGGCATTAAAATTTTTATTGGGATTCAAACCTTCACACATCTTGGCCATATTAAAAGCACATATAAGTTTTTACGGACGTCTTCCATCCTTATTAAAACAGAGAAAAGGTCAGCACCGAAAACGCCAATATTTTCACCAAAAATCCATTGTATCGGCTTATTATATTGCTAAACGCAAAACCTTCAATAGTTTATAACTTTTGTTAAATTTTCTGTTAATTCATGTTTAAACGGTTGTTTTTTGTATATTTTTGAAATGTTAAATTTATAAAACATCTAATCATGACAACTATGAAAAAACTAATGTTATTAAGCGTGTTTTCAATGTTAATTTTGAGCTCATGTGTTTCCAAAAAGAAATATACAGACCTTGAAGCAAAGCAAAAAGAAACACAAGATTTATTGAACACAGCAACTGTTAAATTAAATAGTTGTTTATCTGACAAGGCAGCATCTGATGCACGAGTAGCTGGATTGCAAGAGCAATTGGCTGACATGCGCAGTACAAATCAAGATTTAATTAACACAAAAGGCAATTTAACCACCTTGACTCAAAAAGGTGCTGAAAACCTAGAAAGATCTTTAGAAAGCTTAAAAGAGAGAGATTTGAAAATCACTCGTTTGCAAGATGCTTTGACTAGAAAAGACAGTGTTACTTTAGCGATTGTTACAAGTCTTAAGCGTGATGTGGGATTGAGCGATCCAGACATCCAAATCAATGTTGAAAAAGGCGTTGTGTACATTTCGATTGCTGATAAATTATTATTCCAAAGCGGAAGTTATAATGTTACTACAAGAGCAAAAGAAATTCTTGGCAAAGTGGCTACTGTGGTCAATAGCAAACCAGATTTTGAATGTATGGTTGAAGGCCACACAGACAGCGTTCCTTACAAAAGCGGTGTTTTGTTAGACAACTGGGATTTAAGTGTTAAGCGTGCGACTTCCATCGTAAGAGTATTGGAAGATTTGGGCGTGAATCCAAAACAATTGGTTGCAGCTGGACGTGCGGAATATGTGCCATTGGTTGGTAATGATACTGCAGAAAACAGAGCAACTAACAGAAGAACCCGTATTTTGGTACTTCCTAAAATCGATCAGTTCTATGAAATGGTTGAAAAAGAAATGAAAAACCTTGTTGAAGGTAAAAAATAATAAAAGTTAGAATTAAAGTTAAAAGCCCAATCAAACGATTGGGCTTTTTTATTTTATAAAACTTCAACCAACAAAAAATGCAAATATCTTTATAATAGGAATTTTAGTTTGGATATTTGCCCATTCAATAAAACCATCAAATGACAGACCAGCGGAAACAACGGATAGCATTGAGCATCTTCTTCCTTTTGTCAGGATTTTGCTTTGCCACATGGGCTTCAAGAATTCCCACTATCAAAGCGATTTACGAACTCAATGATGCGCAATTGGGAAATCTACTGTTGACACTTCCTATCAGTTCATTGCTGGGACTACCGATTTCTGGATGGTTAGTGGGCAAATTCAACAGTCGCAACCCTTTGATGGTCTCGTTTGTACTGCTCTCAATGTCACTTGCATTGATTGGAATTTCACAATCCATCGGTATGTTGATCATTGCTGTTTTCCTTTTTTCATTCTGCATGCGTATCCTCAATATTGCCATAAATACGCAGTCCATCAGCATCCAAAAAAAATTTGAACGAAAGATCATCGGTTCATTCCATGGTTTATGGAGTTCAGGAGGTTTGATAGGTGTTCTATTTTCAACAATTATGGTAAAAATGGATATCTCAATCCAAAGTCACACCATTGCAGCTGCTGTCATTTCAATAGTACTTGGTTTTGCGGCCTATCCATATCTGTTAAAAAATGACAGATCACCTGTTGGAAATAAACTCATCATTGGAAAACCCGATAAAACAATTTTGTTATTGGGAATGATGGTATTTTTTGCTGCCGTATGTGAAGGCGGTATTTTCGATTGGAGCGGTGTTTATTTTAAAGAAGTGGTAAAAGAGGAATTGTTCACATTAGGATTTCTCATATTCATGGTGTTTATGGCGGTTTCAAGATTTCTATCAGACTTTTTAATAGAACGATTGGGAATGAAACGAATGTATCTCATCAGTTCGTCTCTCATTTCAATTGGAGTATTAACATTGGTTGTATTTCCCTTTTTCTGGCCAGCCATTATCGGATTGAGTATTACTGGTATTGGAGTTGCAGCTATATTCCCAATGACTTTTATGCTGGCAGGTACAACCAAAAAGTATGCTCCAGGAATGGCCGTATCTATTATTGCAACCTATGCCATTGTCGGTATGCTGATGGGACCGCCACTTATTGGATATATTGCCCATGCATTCAATTTAAAAATTGCTTTTGTGATCTTCCTGTTTTCTGGCTTAATGCTCATACCGATATCCCAATTATTCTTTAAATATCAGAAGGAAAATGTTTAGAAAATCTCCACGCTTCCTTTTCCTTCCCTTATAATAACAGGCACATCTTCCGATAAATCAATAACTGTTGAAGCCAAATTATCACCATAACCTCCATCAATTACCAAATCGACTAGATTGTCCCATTTTTCCAAAATAAGTTCTGGGTCTGTGGTGTATTCAATAATTTCATCCTCATCGTGGATCGAGGTCGAGATGATGGGATTGCCCAATTGACGAACGATTTCCAAAGCAATATTGTTCTTTGGAACACGAATACCAACCGTTTTTTTCTTTTTAAAAGGATGTGGCAAAGAACTGGCTCCAGGCAGAATGAACGTATAAGGTCCGGGTAATGCACGTTTAAGAATTTTGAAAGTGGCTGTATCAATCTGCTTTACATAATCACTTAAATTGCTCAAGTCGTGACAGATAAACGAAAAATTGGATTTCTCCAATTTAACACCTTTAATTTGAGCCACACGTTCCAGAGCTTTCATATTATTAATGTCGCA
>JBGSXJ010000074.1:0-2060 GCA_041751535.1 Aquaticitalea sp. | reverse complement strand
GGGTCCAGAAAGTTGGAATTGAACAGAAGACACACTGGCTGTGGTATTAGCAACCGCAGTTAAAGGTACATTATTAGTTTGCGCTAAATCAATCACAGAACCATTGCTTAAGGTACCAATTGCAACGTCTGTGTTGGAATTAAACAAAGTAAATGACGTGATGATGCCATCATTTGATGGTGGGGGCGTATTGTTGACTACAGTAAAATTAACAGTCACGGCAGTACCTGCGCCTGAACTCGTACTCGGTGTCGCAGTAAGTGTGTAGGAACCAACCGGAAATAAGCTTCCTGCGTAATCTGTTCCTGTATCTCCAAAAAGTGCAAAGGGTACAGAGCCTTCAGTTCGGCTCGTTGAAATAGGTCCAGAAAGTTGGAATTGAACAGAAGCTGTACTAGCGCTGGCATTAGCAACCACAGTTAAAGGTACATTATTAGTTTGCGATAAGTCGATCACAGAACCATTGCTGAGAGTACTAATTCCAACATCGGTGTTGGCATTAAACAAGGTAAATGAATTGATTACTGCTGTACCAGTTGGAGGTGGAACGCTGCCATCACATCTTATTTCTGCACGTGTTAAACTTTCTGCCTGAGAAGCGGTATAACTGCCTTCTTTATATAAGACTAACCTATCAAGATGATGTCCATTGGACCTTCCTGATACAAGGATATCATAAACCCCTGCGCTGTTAAAAGTAGCATATATGTCATGAGGATCATTATCGCTAGTATTCGTGGAAAAGCTCCAATCAATGGTGTTTGTATACACCTTGAACCAACCTCCTGAACTTGCACCATTTGGATTTGGGGTTTGTCCAGATCCTACTGGATAAATCTTGCTAGAACCTCTCTGACCATAAAAATCAGAGGCGACTATTTTTAGCCAAGAATCATTATGTTCTGTGGTGGGAGCAGAATTAGCAATAATACCAATTCTATTTCTCCATTTGAACCTATAGGTTCCCGGTGAATTGATTTTCACTTTGTAGGTAAGCGTATTTACACCAGGAGTGTTAAAGTTATCATTGCCTGTATAAGCAAGGTAAGCACCGCCTGTTGCGGAACCGCTTGAAAGTATCGTCCAACCGGATGTGGTAATCGTTTCTGCCTCCATGATGGCTATACCATTTTGTTCTTCAAAAATGGCCCCGTTACATTGGGATTGTGCGTCAAAAGACAAAAAACTGAGGGAAATTACGAGTAATGGAATAATCAATTTCATAGTATTAGAGTGTTTGTAAATGAATATTTAAACGAGTTTTAAAATATAGCGAGTAAAAATTTAAATCTTTTCATCAAGATTCAAATTGAAGTTATGTACTTAGAGTTTAAAAAAAAAATTTAATACTATAAACTTATTTTTGGGTAATTTTTAAAATTTTGTTGTGCTTTACAGGTCATCTGGAAACGTTGAAACCCCATAAAACTATATATCGTCATATAGAACCTATTGAGGAAAAAAGTTATCATTCCAAACATCTATTTCTTAAATTCCAATCCATTTCTCTTTCCAGAATGAACAGTGTCAAAATAATAATACTTTGTATATTCCGATAGTGCCACCAAATAGACAATTGAATTGAAAATAGCTGTGACGAGTGCGCTTCAACAGTCTACATATGCATCATCAATCTACAATTAGCGTGCTCCAATTATTTCCAAATTCAATCGAAAAGGTTTAACACCACAATTGATTAAAAATTTTAGAAGTTCATTTGTATATGTTTGACTAGTATACAAATAGAAAAACGGTGTGGCAAATTTAGCCTTTAAAGTTATAAGATTTGACTCATTCAAAATTGTTTTTAAACCAAATGAAATAACGAGTTACATTAGTTTGAAAAAACTTTAAAAATAGGTTCAGACTTGTTTTGGCAATTAAGGGATTGCTGATCACTTCCGGATGCAATATGCAACTATTTTTAAACACATTGATTAGCTTGCCGTGAGATGAATCATAGGTGTCGTTCATTGCTTTCTTTAGTAGTATAAAACTCACTATGTCTTTTATATTGCACATTAAATTGGCATAGATCTTCCTGTTAACTAAAGAAATGA
>JBGSXJ010000073.1:0-3817 GCA_041751535.1 Aquaticitalea sp. | reverse complement strand
TGTGCTACTGCTTCTTTATTGCCTCTACCGCGTGTCTCGGTAATTTCGTCAATAATATTCAAGGTGAGTAAACTCTCAATAAGTCCTACACCAGCAACAATTGCGGCATACGGAAAAATAATGGATAAGGTCTCAAATGTAAAAGGCACTTCCGGCAAGTGAAACGGCGGAAAGCCACCTTGAATGGAGGCAATATCACCAACTGTTTTTGTATCGATTCCGAAACCAACCACAATTCCAAAAACAACCAAAATGGCTACCAAAGATGCCGGGATGACTTTGGTGAGTTTAGGCAATCCATATATGATAAACATGGTAAGCAATACAAGGCCCAACAGCATATAAAGTGATGGTCCAATCAGCCAATTTCCTGAAGGATCCTTAAATTGATCGAGTTGAGACATAAAAATGATGATGGCTAGTCCGTTGACAAATCCAAAGATGACAGGATGAGGTACCAATCGCATCAATTTCCCCAATCGGAATACACCCGCCAAAACTTGAAGAATGCCTGCCAACACTACGGTGGCAAATATATATTCTATCCCATGCGAAATTGCCAATGAAACAATTACAACAGCTACTGCACCCGTAGCACCAGAAATCATTCCGGGGCGACCCCCAAAGATGGCAGTCACCAATCCCATTACAAAGGCTGCATACAACCCTGTTAACGGTGGTAAGCCTGCAATCATGGCAAATGCCACAGCTTCTGGAACCAATGCAAGCGCTACGGTTAAGCCTGAAAGCACTTCGGTTTTATAATTGACTTTCTGTTTAAAATCGAATAAATTCAAATACTTTTTCATTGTAATGACGGCTGATTAGGTGTCATAAAACACCTAGTAAATGTTTAATAAATAGTTTGAGATATATGCAACAACTTATGTTTGTGCAGTGCACAAAACTGTGCATTGCTTCAGTGCGGATTGACCGTAGAAGAATTAAAATGATATGATATTGTTGGCAGTTTCATATTTTGAAGTTGCAAAAATAACGTTATTTGGCGATTTGCCAAACCATAAGGAAATAAGTTTAGGAGGAGAAATATTATTAGAATAAATTTTACCTTATGTGAATCTAATAAAAAAAACCCCCAAAGTATTTTCGGGAGTTTCTAGTTTTTAGACTAAATCCGGTAATTGCTGATAATGCGTTTGAGCTTTAGTTTGAGGTCTTCACCAGTATGATAAACCATATCGGCGTTTGATGGGAAAAGCATGCGTTGGTTGCGGAGCAATTCCAAATCTCTGCGGTCTAGAGCGCGTTCATCACCTCGCATTGTTGCAAAACGGTTTTGGAAGACAAACTCACTGTCAATAGGTAAAGCATCCAAGGTTCTATTTTGCTTTAAATCAACATAGATAACGTTGGCAATGACCTTTGTGGATTTGAATTGATTGAATTCAAAATATTGCGCCCTTACGTTAATGACATTGTCAATTTTGATATCATTGCCCAAACTGTCTTTCATTACATTTCCATTTGCATCATATTGATATTTCAGGCCATCAACAATTTGTTTTTCTTTCAATAGTTGTTTTTCATGCAATTCATCAGCCGACATTAAGATTTGTTTCAACTGCAACTGCATAGCAAAGTCATAATCTATGGAAACATCTGCATTGGCATGGTAAACGGTCCAGAATTGATCCAATCCATAGGTATCAAAATTGAGTAACTCATCTTCCAGCCGTTGTGGAATGATTTGATTGCTGTGGTTTTCAATCGTCACAATTACAAATTCAGTCCCTCGCTCGTGCGCTTCTTGCATCAAACTTCGAGTGTCTTCATAATTAGGATTGATACGATCTATGTACCTGTAGATATCGTAAGCTTCGCGGATACTGTTTTTGTTATCGGTTTCCAACAATGCCAAACCTTTGTCATATAAATAATCGGATACATTGTTACGTGATGCTATCAATTCATCACTATAATCTTGGAACTTTAAATTCAAGATATTTCCACCAATTTGTAAAGGCATCACGGCTTTTATTGCTTTTTGACGCGAATTTAAATCGAGATATCTATCATAAATAGCTTTGTAATGCTCTGGGTTGCCATCTTTTTTCAGGTGGTTGATGGTGTTGATGTCCCGATCAACGGCTTTATAATAAGCGTCTTCCAACAATACGACGTAATCTTGCTTACGTTGCTTGTCTTTGTTGGTCTCGAGTTTTCGCAAAGCATCTTTAATAGCTTGATTGTAATTACCAGAATGCAATTCTTTTTCGATCTGTTTTCTTCCACTACAAGATACAAGTAATGAAAAAAGGACTGTGAAGAGTAGAAATTTTTTCATGGTTGTGGTGTTTAATTGGTTTCTAGACTATTGGAATCCAAATTGTATGCCAAACATGAAATTTTTATTGAGGTACCAATCCAATGGAAATAAAAAAAGCACGAACTGGATTTACATATTCCAACTCGTGCTTTAAGCTTCGTACTGCAAGCTTATTTTTTCTTTTTTGGCTTGTATATTGGTAATAGCTGTGTAGAGACTTCCCCAAAACCTATCCGCGTACCATCTTTTTCGCAGTGGCCGCGCATGATGACTGTATCGTAATCATTAATAAATTTACGCTCGGTACCGTCTTTCATTTTAATGGGTTTTTCGCCTCTCCAAGTCAATTCCAACATAGAACCGAAGGAATCTTCTGTAGGACCGGAAATAGTGCCACTTCCCATCATATCTCCAGAATTCACCGGGCAACCATTCACGGTATGATGGGCCAATTGCTGGGCCATATTCCAGTACATGTGTTTAAAGTTGGATTTGCTCACAATGGTTTCTTTCGCGTTTTTAGGGCGTATGGCCACTTCCAAATTGATATCATAACTCTTTTTGCCTTTGGATTGCAAATAAGGCAACAAAGGTTTAATCGGTTTAGGACTTTCAAGTTTATAAGGTTCCAAAGCATCTAGTGTTACAATCCAAGGAGAAATGGAAGACGCGAAATTTTTAGCCAAAAAGGGCCCTAATGGAACGTATTCCCATTTCTGGATATCGCGTGCCGACCAATCGTTGAATAATACAAGTCCGAAAATATATTCTTCGGCTTCATTCACAGGAATCGGTTCTCCCAATTCGTTGGCATCTGTAGTGATAAATGCCATTTCCAATTCAAAATCGACCAAATTGGAAGGGCCAAACACAGGTTCTTCGGCGCCATCAGGAAATGTTTGTCCTTGAGGTCTGTGTATATTGATTCCCGATGGAATGATGGAAGAACTGCGACCATGATATCCTACAGGAATATGAAGCCAGTTCGGCATCAAGGCATTTTCTTTGCCTCTAAACATCGTTCCAACATTGGTAGCATGCTCCAGACTCGAATAAAAATCAGTATAATCGCCAATTTGAACTGGCAATTGCATCTCGATCTCGTCCAATCGGAAACATACCGTTTCTTTATGTTTAATGTTGTTTTTTAAAGTGGTGTTGTTACTATCAAATATCTCTGCAATTCTATTGCGTACCAAACGCCATGTTTTTCTACCATCAGCAATAAAATCATTCAAGGTATCTTGTAGAAAAATATCATCCGTCAATGGGATGCCCTCAAAATACCCTAACTGGTGCAAGGCACCAAGATCAATGGCAGTATCACCAATACGTGTACCGATCGTGATAATGTCATCTCGGGTCAAAAATACACCGAACGGGATATTCTGGATGGGGAAATCCGAGTTTTTTCCAACGTGGAGCCACGAGGTTCTATCAGGATTATTTGCGGATAATGGCATAATTGTAATTTTTTGGTTGTTGTGTAATTAAGTTCAAACCTACATAATATTTTTAATTTAAACCTAA
>JBGSXJ010000072.1:0-2343 GCA_041751535.1 Aquaticitalea sp. | reverse complement strand
ATTCCAATTATCTAGAAACCAATTAAACACCAGAACCATGAAAAAATTTCTACTCTTCACAGTACTTTTTTCATTACTTGTATCCTGTAGTGGAAGAAAACAGATCGAAAAAGCATTGCACTCTGGTAATTACAATCAAGCCATTGAAGATGCTTTGCGAAAACTCGAGACCAACAAAGACAAGCAACGTAAGCAAGATTACGTCGTATTGTTGGAAGACGCTTATTATAAAGCCGTTGATCGGGACATCAATACCATCAACCATCTTAAGAAGGATGGAAACCCAGAGCATTACAAAGCTATTTATGATAGATATCTCGATTTAAATTCGCGTCAAAAAGCAATAAAAGCCGTGATGCCTTTACAAATTGGTGGAAAAATCGTGAATTTAAAGTTCCATGATTACGGTGATGATTTGATTACTGCACGCCACAATGTATCTGATTATTTATATGATAAAGGCTTGGCCCTGTTGGAAATGGAAAACAAAAGCAGTATGCGACAAGCTTATGATATTTATAGATATATTGACCGCATCAATCCTAATTTTGAAGACACCCGAAGCCTGATGCAAGAAGCGCACGAACGCGGTACTGAATTTGTGATTGTGACGATTGAAAACCAAAGCAATCAAATCATTCCACAACGTTTGGAAGATGACTTGCTCAATTTTGACACCTACGGTCTGGATCAATTTTGGACTGTTTACCATGCCAATGCAGATACCAACATCGATTATGATTATGCGATGCAATTGCAATTGAAACAAATCTTAATGTCTGCCGATGAATTGCATGAACGACAATTGTTGAAGGAAAAACAAATAGTAGATGGCTGGAAGTATCAATATGATGAAAATGGAAATGTAAAGAAGGATAGTTTGGGTAATGATATCAAAGTGGACAATGTCATTAATGTAAGGGCGCGCTATTTTGAATTCAACCAATTCAAATCGACAAAGGTCATTGCCAATATTCTCTATGTTGATTTAAAGCAAAACCAGACATTGGACGCCTTTACTATTGATAGTGAGTTTGTATTCCAAAACCGTTTTGCCACTATGAGAGGTGATGAACGCGCCTTAGAACGACAAGATATGGAATTGCTGCGCAACCAACGTATGCATTTTCCAACCAACGAAGCTATGGTCTATCATACAGGTGAAGACCTTAAACTAAAGCTCAAACGCATTATCAGCGGTTATAAACTCAAAGTATAATCTAGAAACTCCCGAAGCACTTGGGAGTTTTTTTATGCGATTCACTTCAGGTAAAATTTATTCCAATAATCTTTCCCCACCCAAACTTATATGCTTATGGTTTGGCAAATCACTAAATAACCTTACTTTTGCAGCTTCAAAACATGAAACTGAAGATAGCATTATATCAAATTTACTTTCCTGCGGTCAATCCGCACTGAAGCAATGTACCGTATTTTTTGGGCTACTCGCCCATTGGTAGTGTTGCCCATCCATTAAAACAATTAATAACAATACCCATAGGTGCTTTTTGATACCTGTACAACCATCATTACAATGAAGAAGTATTTGAATTTATTCGATTTTAAACAGAAAGTGAATTATAAAACCGAAGTGCTATCAGGCTTAACCGTCGCGCTTGCATTGGTTCCAGAAGCTGTGGCATTTGCCATGATTGCAGGCTTACCACCGTTAACAGGGTTGTATGCAGCCTTTGTAATGGGATTGGTGACTTCCATATTTGGAGGACGTCCAGGTATGATCTCTGGTGCTACAGGAGCAGTAGCCGTAGTTATTGTTTCATTGGCAATTTCGCATGGGATAGAATATATATTTGCAACCGTAGTGTTGGCAGGCATCCTTCAAGTTTTGGCGGGTATATTCCGATTGGGGAAATTGATGCGATTGGTACCTCATCCTGTCATCTTTGGATTTGTCAACGGACTTGCCATCATCATTTTTATGTCGCAGCTCGATCAATTTATGGATCCTTCAGGAAATTGGCTAATTGGATCATCACTTTATATTTTATTGGGCCTTGTATTGCTTACCATGTTTATCATCTATGGATTGCCTAAACTTACCAAAGTCATTCCGGCATCGTTGGTGGCCATTTTGGTTGTTTTTGGAATTGTGGTTGGTTTCGGAATCGATACAAAAACAGTTGGTGATATTGCCTCCATTCAAGGTGGCTTTCCGCCGTTTCACTTGCCTGTTGTGCCTTATACATTTGAGACCTTATCCATTATTTTTCCGTATGCCGCAATTGTTGCTGGTGTAGGACTTATTGAGAGTTTACTCACCTTGAATATTATTGACGAAATTACCGAGACACGCGGTAGAGGCAATAAAGAAGCAGTAGCACA
>JBGSXJ010000071.1:0-4381 GCA_041751535.1 Aquaticitalea sp. | reverse complement strand
TCCGATACCTGCCGTTGAAAGTAAAGAAGAAAAAAAAGAGCCAACTCCAACGCCTATTCCTGTTATTATTCTGCCAGAAAATAAGCCGAGCCTTACCACCAAAAAGGACAATATGAGTGGTATTCCCGTAAAAAATCGAGTCACTTTAAAACCGTCTGAAAAGGAATTTTCAATGATGGAAGACAATGATTTGATGAATTCCGGCCAAATTTTTGAAGACAAATGGGCCAACCAAAAAAGAAAACAACAATTGGAAGCCAAAGAAAATATACCGCCCGAACTTCTTGGAGACCAATTTTTGGGTGATTTTAAAACAAATAGCGAATATGCCAATGTCGTTTGCAGGGATTTTGGAGAAGAGGACGGTGATCTTATTAAGGTATTACTCAATGATACCGTTGTGATTGCCAGGTTGATGCTAACCAATGGCCTCAAATCTTTTAAAATACCATTGGTGCCAGGAATTAATAAAATCGATTTCGTTGCCCTCAATCAAGGCTCTTTGGGTTTTAATACTGCAGAATTTCAATTGTTTGACGATAAAGAAAATGCCATCTCGAGAAATAATTGGTATTTGGCCACCGGGAAGAAAGCAACTCTTATACTTGTTAAAGAATAAATTATTTAAGCCAGCGGAAAGAAAGGCCCGGTTGGAATGGCGTGTAAATTGAGTAATTTTACACGATCCTCAATTTCCTTGACAGTGACCACCTTATTGGTGTGAATGATAAAAACTGTCGGCTGACCTCCATTTTCAAAGATAATGTCCTTGATTCCGTCGATATCCATCAAAGTCTCTTCAATTTGTTTTAACTGTTCCGGCTGTACGGCATCTGTGGTGAATTGTTTTCCATAATTCCCCGGGATCACATGTTCTGATAAAAAGCTCATAATTAAGTTTTGTAAGTAATAATAAAATTAAAAAAATATTTAGCACCTGCCTAATTTTTGAAGCACAGAGTTCGGATGTCCCATATGAAGATTTATCCTATTTCTTTCCTGAAAAAATCATGATTTATAATACTTGAACCAATTGGTTTGCATTTATCAATATCTTTTATTGGAACTTCATACGTCCATAATTCAATTTAAATAATAATTTTTAAATACCAAAAATCCCTTAACTCTTTTGTAAATTTGAGGTAATTACAGTTTTAAAGCCTTTCACAACTAATTCTTATTTAATGACGCAGAACGTTCATCCTAAAATAGTTATAATTGGCGCAGGTTTTGGTGGTGTGACCATTGCAAAATCCTTAAAAAACAAGCCCGTAGAAGTGTTGTTGATAGATCAACACAATTACCATAATTTCCAACCTTTGATGTATCAAATCGCTACAGGCGGCCTTGAGCCCGATAGTATTGCCTATCCGGTGCGACGTATTTTTAGGGAACAAAAGAACTTTAGTTTCCGAATGGCAAAAGTCGAAAGCGTGGATATTCATCATCAGCAATTACATACTAATATTGGTGATATCAATTATGACTATCTGGTCATCGCCACAGGAAGTACCAATAACTTTTTCAACTTTGAACCTGTCAAGAACAAGTTGCTGACCCTAAAATCGATTCCAGATGCATTGAACATGCGTTCATATATTTATCAAAACCTTGAAAAGGCATTGGTTCATCAAGATGAGCCAAATAGCGAAGAATTAATGAATGTCGCAATCGTAGGAGGAGGTCCAGCCGGTATTGAGTTGGCAGGCGCTTTGGCGGAAATGAAACATTATGTTTTACCAAAGGATTTTCCTGAACTCGATTTAAGCCGAATGCACATCCACTTGTATGAAGCTGGTGCAAAATTGTTGAGTTCCATGTCTGAACAAGCGAGCACCAAGACTGTGGATTATTTGAAAACTCTGGGCATAGAGGTACATTTAAACGCCAAAGTGGAGAGTTACGATGGTAAGATTCTAGTCGTTGAGGGAGAAAATAATTTCAGGACTGATACGGTAATATGGACCGCAGGGGTAAAAGCTGCAGCCATTGAAGGCCTTCCAAAGGAGTCCATCGCAAAAGATGCCCGCATTTTGGTAGATGAATTCAATGCTGTAAAAAGCACCATGAATATTTTTGCGATTGGTGACGTAGCAGCTCATATATCAAAAGAAAATCCAAAAGGTTTGCCAATGCTTGCTCCTGTAGCGCAACAACAAGGCAAACTGCTTCAAAAGAATTTGATGAATCTCATCAATAAAAAACCATTGCAAGCATTTGAATACCGCAACAGAGGCGTCATGGCTACTATCGGTAGAAAAAAAGCGGTCGTTGATTTGCCCAAAATACGCTTCCAAGGCACTTTTGCTTGGTTGGTGTGGATGTTTGTTCACATCATGTCACTGGTTGGATTTAGAAATAAAATTGTTGCTCTTTATGATTGGATGTCCAATTATTTGAGCTACGATAAGCCACTAGGGTTAATCATTAGACCGTATAAACGTCAGGCGTAAAATTTATTCCAAAAATTAAATTCTATCCCTTATCTTTGAAAAGTATTGGGAATTTTGTAATGAAATCCCTATCTTAACGTCGTATTGTTTTTATTGAATCAATTTTTAGCACCAATAATCTATGCTTTTAAAGGTTAAAAATTGTATTTTTTGAAAATGATCATTAAAATTTAATTACTTAAAAATAAGAATGGCAAAGTCGCAACAGACCTACAGTAAAATTGAAAAAGAAAAAGCTCGTGCTAAAAAGCGTGAGGACAAACAAAAGAAAAAAGATGCCCGTAAAGCAGAAGGCGGAACACAAGGAATCCAATTTGCTTATGTAGATGCATACGGAAACCTTACGGATACGCCACCAGATCCAGCTGACAAAATCCAAGTGGATGCAGAGGATATCGTTCTAGGTATTCCTAAAAAAGAGGAGGGCGAAGAAGAAGATCCAGTAAGAAAAGGAAAAGTATCTTTCTACGACAGTTCAAAAGGCTTCGGATTTATCATCGATGCCGAAAACAATGAGAAATATTTTTGCCATGTCAGCGGATTGCTTGACGATATCGTCGAAAACGATAAGGTGGAATACGAATTGGAACGCGGTATGAAAGGTATGAACGCCGTAAGAGTGAAGAAGGTTTAGAGCAATCTATCAACTTCCACGACTTCCGATGGTTGCATATCATCCAGATAATTAGCACCCACACGAATCCTTACCAAACGTAATGTAGGAAATCCAACGGCAGATGTCATTTTGCGCACTTGCCTGAACTTTCCTTCAGTTATAATTATGGAGATCCATGAGGTTTCTCCATGACGTTGATCACGAATTTTTTTAGAGCGTTCCGGCAATACTGGAGCGCTTTCTAATTTAATGGCTTTACATGGTTTGGTTGTATATTCAATTCCTTCAATGCTAATGGTAACGCCATTTTGCATTAGTAAAATTGCTTCATTGGCAATATTTCCATCTACTTGTACATAATATTCCTTCTCAATAGTATTTGAGCTAATGTCGTAACTCAATTGCCCATCGGTGGTCAGCAATAACAATCCTTCAGAATCTTTGTCCAAACGCCCAATAGCCATCGTGCCTTCTGGAAACGGATATAAATCACCCAAAAACTTGCTGTTAAGCTGATGGCGTGCATTACTTTCAAACTGACTCAAATAACCATAGGGCTTATAAAGCTTGAAATTTTTATGAAGTATTACATCAGGATTTACCATTCAATATATTGTAAACAAGCTCTTTGGTTATTTTTTTTCCATCCGTTTTTTTTCTGATATCATCAAACAGATATCTGAAATCGCAACCCGATTTATAGTCGCTACATCCATATGCAGATTTGCCTTTTATGACGTTTCCTTTGTTGCATTTCGGACATTTTATGGTATTGGGGATTTTTTTCTTTGGAACTTTTTTAGCCTTTGGCTTGGTTTCAACTTCAGATGAGATGTTGGCTTTTGTGGTTTCACTTCGGACTTCATACACCAAATTATCTACCATCTGTTTCATGTTATTGATAAATGTGGTTGCACTATACGTTCCTTTTTCAATATCCTTTAGCTGCTTTTCCCACTGACCTGTCAATTCAGCACTTTTTAAAAGTTCATTTTGTATGGTGTCAATCAATTGAATGCCAGTGGAAGTCGGTAAAACCTGTTTTTTGTTGCGTATGATATAATTCCTTTTAAATAAAGTTTCAATAATATTTGCCCGAGTAGAAGGTCGTCCTATGCCATTTTCCTTCATTAAATCCCTCAATTCATCATCATCGACTTGTTTACCAGCAGTTTCCATTGCGCGTAGGAGGGAAGCCTCCGTAAATTGTGATGGTGCTTTGGTTTGCTTTTCCAAAAAACTAGGTTCATGTGGCCCTTTTTCACCTTTTACAAAATTTGGCAAGAGTTTGTCGGTATCATTATTTGTGGTA
>JBGSXJ010000070.1:0-3539 GCA_041751535.1 Aquaticitalea sp. | reverse complement strand
TTCTTTCAATGGAAGTTATGCCCTTGTTGGAATATGCAGCGGCTGTGATGAAAGCTTTAGTTATGAAGACAATCTAGACGGTAGCTATACTTTTACATACATTAGCGAAGAGGATTTAGATGCAGCAGTAGTTAAATTTACAAGCCCTCATATTGTTAGTTTTGAAGCTTTAGATGGAAAAACGTATAGTGTCAACCCTGGAAACGGAAACGGATCTCCTACGGTATTAACTTGGACAGGCGATATCGAAGCTTGTACAGCAATCACATTTACGATTGCTTTTGAAGCCGATTGCGACCAAAATAACGCAGGTTTTGCGAACATTTTCACGGACTTCAAAGTGAATGGGGTTTCAAAAAAAGGTGAAAATCCAAGCATTAAATTTGTATGTGCTTCAAATTAATTATAAAACATCATTAACTATAAAACCTGGTAAGTTCAACTTGCCAGGTTTTTTGTTTTTATGTATTTAGTTTATGGGATTATTACTTCAAAGCAATTAACTATAGTCGCTATTGTGAGCTGGCTTTTAATAGGTTCCTGTTTTGTAACTCCGTCAATATTTTTATTATAATGTTTCGGGATAATTGTAATTCTTCAAGTTCGGTTGGATAATATTTTGATTCCATAACAAGTACTTTTTTTCCAAATTGAACATTAGGATTTTGTTTTAGATTAAAACTCTTGATTGAGATTTCCAAATCTGGTAGGCATTTGATTAAATTCTCAATTTCGATTAGAGGTAATAAAACTTTAGTTTCGGCTCCGTTAGTAATTATACTCAAGTTTTGATTCTGTTTGACTAATCTATTCCAAAATGAATTTCTTTTGATTTTTATCTCAAGTTCTTGAATCAATTCAACTGGAACAAGAATCATCATCTTATGGCCTAAATTGAAAGATGCGCCGTAGTCGGTTGATTTGTTAAATCTGTTTTCATAGAAAATTTCGAAATCATTAAAGTTCTCTTTGGCTTTGTAAATTTCCTGTTTTCCTAAAAAATAATTTCGAGCGTTTTTATCAACTTTAAGATGGTTCATTTCCGTGAACTTTTCCCAAATTTCAGATATTTTTTTCCAGTTCACAGTTTTTCTTTATTAACATGCTGCCCACATCAGAATAACTTCAATCTTTTCTATAGGTCTCCAAAAATTCTTTCGCGCGTTTATTTCCGGAATTAAGTTCTAAAGCCCTCTTATAATTTGTAATGGCCTGTATGGTATCACCCGATCGCATATAAGCATCAGCTAAACTGTCATATACATTGTCACTTTCGGGATGTAGGGCTACATTCATCTTAAACACTGCAATGGCATTTTTAAAATCATTCTCCCGTATAAATCCATATCCCATCCCATTGAGCTCACCTTCTGCAATATATACCTGTGTGGAATCCTTCTGGCGCAATTCCAAATAGGCCGCTGTTGCTTTATCATACTCCTTATCCCTTAAATACATTCTCGGGGTTTTAAAATTTTCGGCTACTTTGGGATAGGCATAGTCCAACGTCATTTTATCATCTTCAGAAACAATGGCCAAATAACGCTCGTTGGTATCCGGATGTTTCACAAATCTTAATTTTTGATACATGTCAGGTACAAAAAAGGTGGTTTCGTCTAGTACAACGGGTTTCATCTTACCACCTTTCCAATTGATGTACAAATCATTGCCTTCATAATAAACATCAATGACCTCGTTTTGATTGAAGACATAACGCCCCGAGGTTTGTTTGATGTGCTCTGGAGAGTACTCAATATTTTTACCGCAGCTTGAAAAAAGAATAAGACTAATGAAGAATGGAAATAAAGTTTTCATGGTGATTTGATTGATTGAAGCATGTAATATAATAAAAAAAATAGTCCCATCATCAATGAGACTATTTTTACTTTATAGTATAGTTATACTTGTAAAACGTACAATTATTTGACTGCAACAAGCTCCACATCAAAAACCAAAATGGCATTTCCTGGAATCACACCACCTGCGCCGGATGCACCGTAACCCAAATCACTTGGGATCACTAAACGGGCTTTGTCGCCAACGTTCAGCAAACAAATGCCTTCATCCCAACCTGCAATGACTTGACCTACGCCCACTTGAAAATCGAGGGGCTGATTGCGCTTGTATGAAGAATCAAAAACGGTTCCGTCGGCCAATTGCCCTTTGTAATGCACGGACACCATATTGCCTTTTTCTGCTTTTTTACCAGTGCCTTTTTGGATGATCTGGTAACGCAACCCAGAAGCTGTCTTCTCAAAGCCCTTTGCCAAGCTTTCCATTTCGCCATCCTTTGCAGCGCGTTCGGCAGCAATGCGCTTTTCACGCGAACCTTCAAAAGTCCTAAACGCTTCCACGGCATTAAATGCTTCGGCCTCTGCACCTTGACGGATGATCTCCACATTCTCAATTTTATCACCTTGAACGATAGCATCGACCACATCATGTCCTTCCACAACTTTTCCAAAAACGGTATGTTTATCATCCAACCAAGCGGTTTCGATATGGGTGATGAAAAACTGACTGCCATTAGTTCCTGGTCCAGAATTGGCCATCGATAGCACTCCAGGTCCGTCATGACGCAAATCAGGATGAAACTCATCGTCAAACTTATAGCCAGGATGTCCTGTGCCTGTGCCCTGCGGACAACCGCCTTGTACCATAAAATCTGGTATCACACGGTGGAATTTCAGTCCGTCGTAATAAGGTGTGCCTTGTGGTTTTTCTTTGTTTTCTAAATTGCCTTCTGACAAAGCCACAAAATTTCCAACCGTTCCTGGTGTTTTTTTGTACTCTAAAGCAATTAATATAGCACCTTTACTGGTGTTGAATTTGGCGTATAATCCGTCTTGCATGTTGTTATTTTTTAAATGAAGCTGCAAAGATACGGAATGATTTACGAATTTGGAATTTCTGTGTCGGTTAATGGTCATCCTGTGTCGGTTGTGGGTTGTCAACTTTTACTAGTCTATTTTCTATTCTCTTAATTCTTTTTCTCTATCCTTCTGTCTCACCGCTAACCACTATCCCCTAACCTCTATCCCCTACTAAAGATTTGGAATTTCTCAATTATAACGGTAGTTTTACAAAAATCAAAATTGTATGGGCTTTTTAGATAAAATGAAGACAGCTTTAGGCAGTTCTCAATCCAGTGAAGAAACCATTGATAGTAATTACATAGAAAACATCATTAATTCTATCGAAAACCCTCCTTTTGCGGCTTCAAGAAGCAATGTTCTATATGCTGGCATCAACGAACTCGCTGGCTATCATTACTTTCAAACAGTCGTGGTTGGGACTTTTAAACTCAAAACGCATAAAGGTGCGCATCTAACCATTATTGGAGATGATTTTACCTTAACCTTAAATTCCGATATGGTAGAATTGGAATCAGAAGCCTCTAGCCTAGCAAACCGGTTCGTTACTAAAATTGATTTTGAAATTGAGGCAGACGACATTCCAAAAATTGTAAAACCAAGAATAAAATCCCTAGAACTTTTAGCTAAAAAAGAAGAACTCTCCTTTTCCATTATTGACATCAT
>JBGSXJ010000069.1:0-4811 GCA_041751535.1 Aquaticitalea sp. | reverse complement strand
CTGGCCACAAGCCTATAGCCTTGGTCGGAGGTGCCACAGGAATGATTGGCGATCCTTCTGGAAAGAGCGACGAGCGAAATTTGCTTGATGAAGCTACTTTGAACCACAATGTGCAAGGGATCAAAAATGTACTTTCCCGTTTTTTGGATTTTAATTCTAAGGAAAAGAACGCACCAATATTAGTGAACAATTATGACTGGATGAAGGATTTTACCTTTATCGATTTTGCACGTGATATCGGGAAGCGTATTACCGTTAATTATATGATGGCAAAAGATTCGGTAAAAAAGCGTTTATCGGGTGAAGACGGTACTGTTGGAATGTCGTTTACCGAATTTACATATCAATTGATTCAAGGATACGATTTTTATCATTTGTATAAAACCCACCATTGTTTGCTGCAAATGGGCGGAAGCGATCAATGGGGAAATATTACCACAGGAACAGAATTGGTGCGACGGATGAATGTTGGGGAAGAAGCTAAAGCGTATGCGATGACCTGCCCATTAATTACCAAGGCAGACGGTTCTAAATTTGGCAAAAGCGAAGGAGGGAATATATGGTTGGATGCTGACAAAACGTCTGTATATAAATTTTATCAATTTTGGTTGAACGCTTCCGATGAAGATGCAGAGAAATATATCAAAATCTTTACGTTTTTAGATAAACCCACTATTGATAATTTGATTGCAGAACATAAGGAAATGCCACATTTGCGATTGCTGCAAAAACGTTTGGCAGAAGAGGTTACAACCTTTGTACATTCTAAAGAAGAGTTTGAAAAGGCCGAAAAGGCCTCTGGAATATTATTTAGCAACTCATTTAAAAAGGATATCCAGACATTGAACGAAACCACTTTTTTGGAAGTTTTTGAAGGCGTACCGCAAGCGGAATTGTCACGAGCAGAATTTAATGAAGGTTTAGATATGATTGCCGCATTATCAGCTAAAACCAACTTTTTGGCTTCCAATGGCGAAGCGAGAAGGGCATTAAATGAAAATTCAATTTCAGTGAATAAAGAAAAAGTGGGCGAAGACTATCAGTTGAATTCAGAGGATTTAATCAACGATCGTTACATTATCATCAATAAAGGAAAAAAGAACACATACATTATTAAGGTCTCTTAACAAAAAACGCCTGACGAAGTAAAACCTCAATCAGGCGTTAAAAACCAACCAATCAACTTAAAAACTTTCTTTTTCAATAGCAAATCAAAATATTGATTTCTATTCTTTTCAGTTTTGGTTAAGTCGGAGGAAGAACATTTTGTTTACAAAATTTAACAAAGTTTTATAATACCATCAAATTACAACCTCTAATGTCAGACGTGTCAAATCTACCGATGATTTCAAACGTGTTGTTGGTATATACTTTTCCCAAGTCTTGGGTTGAAATAAATGAGCAAGAATTTATATTGGCCAAATCAATTACATTGATGCCACCAGTGTTGTTGCAATCCAAAAGGGTTAAGGCATCTTCAGTATCGCGCGTGAGGATTTTCATCCATGGAGGACATTCAAAAATCCCATTTCCTTTGGAGTAGGCCTGGCTCAACAATTCGGTCATTCCATATTCACTATGGATTATTTCAACGCCAAAGCCTTGTTTTAAGATTGTGTGGAGTTCATTTCGAATCAATTCCTTTCTTCGACCTTTCATGCCACCAGTTTCCATGACAATTGTATTTTTTAGATGGAACGTACACATGTCCGTCAAATCCAACAATGCAAATGAAACCCCTATCAAAAGTACTTTTTGGCCACTTTGATCCAGCCGAATCAACGTGTCTTTTAGATCGGTTAAATCATTTAGATAAAAACCACTTTCGGGATGCTTTGAATCCAGAATAAGTGCTTCCACCATATAGATTAAGCTAGATCCGTCGCGTTCCAAATAAGAAGGCAGCAAGGCTAAAACAACATAGTCTTGGATGTTGCCATAGAAATACCGAAAACCTTTTTTAAAACTTTCTTCATAAACACCAATGTCAGTAACATGATGTTTACTCGTAAAGCTTCCTGTGGTTCCAGAACTGGTAAAAACGTTTTCAACAGGTCTTAAACCGCTAATGATACTGTGGCTTTTAAAAAATTGAATTGGTAAAAAAGGAATGTCAATAAGATCATGAATATCGCTTGGATGCTTATAAAGTAAATCACAAAAAGAGCGATAGACACTGTTATGTTCAAATTGAAATTTAAAAACATCCAAAGCCATAGCTTCGAAGTCTTTTTCAGATTGAATATTAAAAATAGCATCTGTGTTTATCATCCCTACAAAAGTAGATAAAATAAAAAAGCGTTGCCAAGATTGACAACGCTTTTGAAAATTATTGTGAGGTCACTAAATTATTTAATAACCAATTTTTTAGTCACTGTAGTATTATTTTGAGAAATTTTCATAATGTAAATTCCCGATTTTAATGTGGACACGTTTAAACGGTTATTGCGAACGGTTTGGTTTAAAACTTGTTTTCCCAACACGTCAAAAACATTAACTGACATTGCTTCCGAATTAGTGGATGTGATATTCACATAACCCAAAGATGTTGGGTTTGGGAAAATCTTAAAGCTGTTTGTGTTGAATTCGTCAACAGACAACGTTGCCGGCGTTACTTGCGCCCATGATGTACCAAGACGCAATTCATCAAATAAAATAAATGGTGTTTCACTAGCAGAATCTTGTCTCAAAATGAAACGGCTTAAGCTTGTTGCAATGGAAGCATCTACAGCAGAAATAGTGGGAGCAGGTTGTGTGCCTCCAAAAGTGGCACTATCGGGATTGACCCATGCATTAATGTTTCCTGTTGCCATATCATAATTCATAACCACAAAAATACTGGACCCTGTAGCGTATGTTGCAGATGTAAGAGTTGGAGCAGCGGTGTTTCCAATACCAACATTAAACGTATTTGATGCTGCATTTGGATTAGGAACCAACCATAATCGAGCGTCATAGGAAGTATCATTAGCCGAAATACCTGCAAAGTAACCTCCAGCTGTGTTTGTTACAGCAGATTGATCTGTTACATTAAAGATAAAAGATGCATATAAAGGACCAGCGGCAATAGGAGTATATTCCAATACAGCATCTATTCCAACACCATCAAATGCAACGTGATTTCCAGATCCAGAAGAAGATGCCAAACCTGGATATGTTAATCCGCCAGGACCACCAACTAAAATTTCATCACCAGAATTTATATTTCTCCAATTTGGTTGATCTCCCAAATTAGCACCAACCGTGTAATTAAATCCTTCATATAAAGGTAAAGTATTAGATGGGACACAGGTAGGCGAAGTTACCATACTGCTCAAATCACACAATCCACCATCAGTCACACTAACAGTAATATCCGTGCCTTCAGAAACACCCGTAACCGTTATGGTGCCAGAAGCCATGCTAGAAGGGCTGTCACCACCAACAGTGCCAGAAGTCGATGTGACGGTGTAAGTAGATGTGCCACCTCCACTAAAATCAATAGTTACAGTATAAGTATCGGTTCCTGCTGTAAATGCATCACATGCGGCAGTGGTAGAAGTTAAACTTAAATCGCAAACCGCAGAGTCATTGCTGGCTCTAAAGGTTGGTGCTTTGGTTTCGTAAGTACCATCCATTTTTCTTTGAATAGATTCTGTCGCACTTGCACCATTAATATTTTCATCGTATTGAACAGTTTCTCCTAAACCTGCCAGCAATTGGGGATCATCTGGGTCTGAAGTACCATAAACTAAAGCGTCAACTAGGTTAGTAGTAGTTGGTGCCGTTCCATTTGGAAAGTTGGCAGCAAGATCTTGATATATGGCAACAGCGTCTTGACCATTTTGAATAAACCCAGATCCACCAGCTGGGATTACAATATCATCTCCGGTAGCTAAACTTTCGTTAGCCAAAATAAAGAAACCATTGGCATCAGTTGATTTGCCGATTAAGTCAATTGTAGCATAGCTCAAATCATTATTGCCATTAAAAAACACGACAATATAACCATCAAGAGATGTGTTAGGTGTCCATTTAAGCTCTAAAAATTCTGCAGTATCACTTCCAGGGGTATCGGAGTCAATTTCATTGATAACTAATTGTCCATAGGATATCGTACAAATCAATAAAGTAAGTAATAAAAAGTAAATTTTTTTCATAATTTATGGTTTTAAGTATATGCAAATATAATAATTAATGGGACATACACTTAACTCCTATAAAGTAATGATTCACTTATAACATTATCATAATATGAAGACTATAATTACCTTACTACCAGTTTTCTAGTAGCTGAAATGTTATTTTCCTTAATCTTAAGGATGTAGATTCCTGGTGATAATTTGGAAATGTTCAATTCCTTCCCGAACATGGAAGTGCTGTAGATTTTCTTTCCTAAAACGTCAAAAATTTCAACCTCTTTAGAAAGGTTTAATTTCGTGCTTATAAAAATTTTTCCATTGCTGACCGGGTTGGGGTAGATGGACAAATCTTCGATGGATTCGGAATTGGATGTAGTGGGTTCGGCAATCTGTGAATAACTAATGTTACCCATAAAAAGGAATGCCATAAGCCAAAAGATGTATAAGTAGTTTTTCATCAAATCAAATTCTTTAGATTAAAAGTAATAAAATATTACAAAAGGCGTACCAAAAATATGATAAACCTTGGAAATATTCGATAAAAGGTGCAATGATTTAACTTTTGAAAGTTATCATATTGTTATGATTCAATGGTACATTATAATTTTTTGTTATTAATTCTATCTTTACTAAAGGAATTTATGCTAACTTTCGTAAGATGAAAAAAAGGGAAATCAAAATATTGTTGGT
>JBGSXJ010000068.1:0-4498 GCA_041751535.1 Aquaticitalea sp. | reverse complement strand
AAAGTCATCGTTTTCAAAAAGAAAAGACGTAAAGGTTACCGTAAAAAAAACGGACACCGTCAAGCCCTTACTGAAATCATGATTGAAAGTATTGTAGCTTCGGGCGCTGTTAAAGCGGCCAAAGTTGAAAACGAAGGAGCTACTAAAACTAAAAAAACTGAAAAAGCAAAACCAGCCAATTCCGAAGTCTCGGAAGAAAAAGCGGCTCCAGTGAAAGAAGCTAAAAAAGCCGAAGATAAACCAGCAACTAAATCTAAGAAAGAAGAAGTTGAAGTAAGCGAAAATTTGATCACTCGTGCCGAAAACAGAGCAGAAGATCAAAACATTGAAATCAATGTTGAGAAATTGCTTAATAGTATCGGTACAGCTACAAAAGCTGAAGCAGACGATTTAAAGGAAATCAACGGTATTGGCCCCGCTTACGAGCAAAAGCTGAATGAAGTTGGTATTTATACTTACGAGCAAATCAGCAAATTGAAAGCTGCCGATAGAGATGAGCTTTCTGCAATTGATGGCATTACTCGTGATAAGATCGAAGCTGACGAATGGGTAAAACAAGCAAAAGCCTTGTTAAAAAACAAATAGTAGAATCATTAACAATATAAAACCTTAAGACAATGGCTCATAAAAAAGGAGTTGGTAGTTCTAAAAATGGTAGAGAATCAGAATCAAAACGCCTTGGTGTTAAGATTTTTGGTGGACAAGCCGCTATCGCTGGAAATATCATCGTAAGACAAAGAGGCTATACACATCACCCAGGTGAAAATGTGTATGGCGGGAAAGACCACACGTTGCATGCAAGAGTTGACGGTCTAGTAAAATTTGAAAAGAAAAAAGACAATAAGTCTTATGTATCCATTGAACCTTTTACGGTTTAAGGATTATATTCTTTAAAATAATCAAAAGCCCTTTCTGATATCAGAAGGGGCTTTTTTGTTGAATAGTCTTATAAATGATTCTAATTTTTAAAATGCTAATGTATAGATCCTTATCAGGTAATTAAATTAAGTCTTGGTTCTTGATTCTTTTCCGGAAATTATTGATTTAGTTTATACAATCTCCATCTTCTTCAACAAAAAACTCGCATTCATATTTTTGCAAACACCCGTTTTAAAGGAATAGTCGAAATGAAGTTCGTCATTGATGATTTCTGCATCAAAATAGTAATTTTTTACTTGAGCAAAAGAGTGTTCAATATTGCACAAACTCAAATCGTGGGTCGCGATAATTCCTGTGGCTTTGGAAGCCACCAATTTTTCAACAAACTTGCGCGAACCTATTGCTTTATCGGTGCTGTTGGTGCCTTTTAGGATTTCATCCAAAATAATAAAATAGGGTTCTTTCGCAATGGCATCAACAATAAACTTTAAACGGGTCAATTCTGAAAAGAAATACGAGCTTTCGTCCGTCAACGAATCGCTCGTACGCATGCTAGTAACAAGCTTTACGGGATTGTAATGACTTGATGACGCACAAACGGGCAAGCCAACATTGGCCATGACAATATGTAGCGAAACGGTTCTCAAAAAAGTGCTTTTTCCTGCCATATTAGCACCGGTAACAATGAAAAATTGTTCGTTTTCGATTTGTAAATCGTTAGCAATACGTTTTTCAGGGTTTAGCAATGGATGTCCCAAGTCTTTGGAATTGATAGCGATTGTATTATCCGTAATAGTAGGAAACACGTAATGAGAATGGTTGAATGTATAGTTACCTAAACTATTATAGGCATCAAAAAAGGAAACAACTTCAAACCAGTCTCCCACTTTGTTCTTATAGGAAGCAATCCATTGTTCTACCCTGTAACTATTCTTTATATCCGTAAGTAAAAAACCATTTCCAAAAATTGCCGAAATAAAATTGTTACGGTTATCCAGTGAATCCAAGGCGCTGGAAAGTTTTTTGAAAATGATCGATGCTTTTTCTGATTCTGATTTTATTTGCTGTTGTTTTTGTTGCAATAGTTCGGATGTGAAGGATTCACTTTCAATTTGATTCAGCAACAAACTATATTGCTTAAACGTATCTTTGACTTTATCTGTATTGGAAGCTAAATCGTTTATTTTCTTAAAATATAAGCCAGTGATCAAAAGGCCGAATAGCAACCAATAACCTAACATTTCCATGCTGATGACCTCCGTAAAAAACAAGCCGAAAACAGCTAGGGTTGCAATTGTAAAAGCAAGAGGAATCCAACGAATGAATTTTGGAAGGAATATTTTGTGATTTTTCAACCAATCAATAATTTTATGTGCAGGGGTTTCCACTTTTATTAAACTCGCTGTTGCTGAATACAGTTGTCTCCATTCTGGTTTTTGAGCTAACTCTTTAATTGCTTCTTGACGCAATTGGATGTTGTCAATTTGATTTGCCTTTAGTTCATCTGCCAATTGAGAAGTGCCTTCATTGATGTTGGTTCTATTTATAAATTGAAAAAAAGAACATCTTCCAAAGAGATCGATGTCTAGACTATAAAAATGCAAAGGATCTTGAAAATCCAAACCTTGATTCCTGCCATGAAAATCGCCTGAAGCAATTTGCAATTCGGTTTTATTGATCTCGACTAAGGCGAGCTTTAATTGTCGTTTTGCCTTTACATTGGTATGTTTTGTGAGCACAAAAATAAAAGCCACGATTCCAAGAATTCCAATAACCAGAGCGAGTTTCCAGTTCATAAAGGTCAAATAGCAACCAAAGGCGGTTCCCAAAAAAATAAACAAACGCAATAGGCTCAAAGCGGTCATTTTTTTGTGAAGTTTTTTCACTTCCGTTTGATAGGTTTCTATGTTGGATTTATAATATTCAGCAGGAAAATTCATAGTAATGGTGTCTTTGAAACCTAAAGAAACAAAAAATCCCAAAAAAGGAATTGGGATTTTTATCTAATTATGTTTTGTCTCCGTCCAAGAAACAGATTTGTGTTTGTTATCCTTTTAAAGTTGCGCTTAAATATTCACGATTCATACGCGCGATGTTTTCCAGGGAAATTCCTTTAGGACATTCCACTTCGCAAGATCCGATATTGGTACAGTTTCCAAACCCTTCCTCGTCCATTTGTTTTACCATATTCAATACACGTTCGGTAGCTTCAACTCTACCTTGTGGCAATAAAGCGAATTGAGATACTTTTGCCCCAACAAATAGCATAGCTGAAGAGTTTTTGCAACTTGCAACACACGCTCCACAACCAATACAAATAGCTGCTTCAAATGCTTTATCTGCATCGTGTTTTTCAATTGGGATGGTGTTGGCGTCTATGGTATTTCCAGATGTGTTTACCGAAATAAAACCTCCAGCCTGCTGAATACGGTCAAAAGAAGTTCTGTCAACAACAAGATCTTTAATCACTGGAAAAGCTGTGGATCTAAAAGGCTCGATAAAAATAGTATCACCATCTTTGAACATTCGCATGTGTAATTGGCATGTGGTAATTCCTCTATCTGGTCCGTGAGCTTCACCGTTGATATATAATGAGCAAGATCCACAAATACCTTCGCGGCAGTCGTGATCGAATGCTACTGGCTCTTCTCCTTTATTGACAAGCCCTTCGTTAAGGACATCAAGCATTTCAAGGAAAGACATATCTGGAGAAATATCGGTGATGCTATAATCAACCATTTTTCCTTTATCCTTGGCGCTATTTTGGCGCCATATTTTTAACGTTAAGTTCATAGCTTTCCTTTATTTGTAACTTCGTTCTTTAACTTCAATAGCTTCGTAAACTAAATCCTCTTTATGTAAAACTGCATCACTTGGTTCTCCTTTATATTCCCAAGCAGATACATATTGGAATTCTTTTCGGCGCATTGCCTCTCCTTCAGCGGTTTGATATTCTTCCCTAAAATGTCCACCAGCAGATTCTTCTCTTTGTAGAGCGTCTTTGGCAAAAAGCTCTCCCAATTCTAAAAAGTCGGCTACGCGACCAGCTTTGGCTAGCTCCTCGTTGAATTCTTCGTTGGTTCCCGGAACTCTTACATCGTTCCAGAATTCTTCACGCAAGACTTTTATTTCGGAGATGGCTTCTTTTAAATCATCGGCATTGCGAGCCATTCCGCATTTATTCCACATAATTTTACCTAATCGTTTGTGGAAATAATCGACTGAATGTTTACCGTTATTAGTGATGAAATGATGGATACTTTTTTTCACATTATTCTCTGCATCTTCAAATTCTGGCGTGTCAATTGGAATTTTCCCTGTACCAATGTCTTGAGATAAATAATCTCCAATCGTGTAAGGCAATACAAAATATCCATCCGCCAAACCTTGCATTAATGCCGAAGCACCAAGTCTGTTGGCACCATGATCAGAAAAATTAGCTTCACCTATGGCATAAAGACCAGGGATGTTGGTCATAAGGTTATAATCCACCCAAAGTCCGCCCATGGTATAGTGAACCGCTGGATAAATCATCATGGGAGTTTCGTATGGGTTCTGATCCACGATTTTTTCATACATCTGAAAAAGGTTACCATACTTGTTTTTTACGACTTCTTGA
>JBGSXJ010000067.1:0-3353 GCA_041751535.1 Aquaticitalea sp. | reverse complement strand
CATAAGCTCAAAACCTTCTTTTTGGTTAAAAAACCAGGATACAATATCGTCATACGGTGTTTCTGATTCTTGTTTTTTTAGTTTTTCAATCTTCGGAAAAAACTCTTCAAACAAACTTTTCACGGCTTCACCAATTAAATTGTAAGCCACGATTGAAGCCCCTTCTTGCTCTCCTTCATACACCAATTCGACTTTACCCGTAATGGATGGAATGATGCCAACAAAATCGCTCAACCGTACCATGGTCTTGTCATCACCGGCTTTCAAGGCTCTTCTTTCTGCTGTGCTCAATAAGTTCTCCAAAGCGGTAATGCTTAAGCGCGCACTCACACCACTTTTAGCATCCACAAATTCACTTTCTCGAGCTTCAAAAACAATCTGCTCCAATAAATCCCTTGCCAAATCAGGAACTTTCACCATATCTTTTTGACTTTCAACAACGCGTGCTTCCTGCTCTGTAATAAGTCTAGCGGTTTCTATATCTGCTGGATAATGGGTTAAAATTTGAGAACCAATTCTATCTTTCAACGGGGTTACAATACTTCCCCTGTTGGTATAATCTTCAGGGTTTGCCGTGAATAAAAATTGAATATCCAAAGGCAATCGCAGTTTAAATCCTCTGATCTGTATATCGCCTTCCTGCAAAATATTAAAGAGTGCTACTTGTATTCTGGCTTGCAAATCTGGTAATTCATTGATGACAAAAATACAACGGTTGGCGCGTGGAATCATTCCGTAATGAATAACGCGATCGTCCGCATAGCTCAATTTTAAATTGGCAGCTTTTATAGGGTCGACATCGCCAATGATATCAGCAACCGTTACATCTGGTGTTGCCAATTTCTCGGCAAAACGCTCACTTCTGTGTAACCAAAAAATTGGAGTATCATCTCCTTTTTCCTTGATCAATTCTTTGGCATATCTCGAAATTGGATTCAACGGATCGTCATTGATTTCTGAACCTTCAACCACTGGTATGTATTCATCCAATAGATTGAGCATCAATCTCGCCAATCGGGTTTTGGCTTGACCTCGCAAGCCTAATAAATTGATATTATGTCGCGATAGAATGGCGCGTTCCAACTCAGGAATCACCGTATGCTCATATCCGTGAACACCTTCAAATGTTGTTTCCTTGTTTTTTATTTTTTGTATCAAATTCTCTCGCAGTTCATCCTTGATGGATTTGCTTTGATACCCTGCTTTTTTTAATTCTCCTAATGTTCTTATGTTTTCTATATTCATTTTTCTTTTTTCTTTTTTCTTGAATCTTGGCTCTAAAATCTTGAATCTATATTTTATCCTCTAATCCGTTTCTTCCTATTCGTTTCATAATCTTCAAAAATCATTTCACCTAACCCTTTCAGCCCTGTATAAAATGCCTTTCCTTGATTTGCAAAGGTGAATTCCTTTATAAATTGCATCAAATAAGGATCTTGGGCAATCATGAATGTGGTAATAGGAATATGTAATCTTCTGGCTTGTTGCGCCATCGCATAGCATTTGTTGGTGATGTATGGATTGAGTCCGTTGCTGTCCTTGTAATATTGACCGTCTGGCAAACGCAAGCAACTAGGCTTCCCGTCGGTTATCATAAAAATCTGTTTGTTGGTATTGCGCTTTCTTCGAAGTACATCGAGTGCCAATTGCAATCCTGCCACTGTATTGGTATGGTAAGGTCCAACTTTTAGATAGGGCAAATCCTTTATTTCTATCAACCAAGCGTCATTACCAAACACCAAAATATCCAAAGTATCTTTTGGATAACGTGTCGTGATGAGTTCTGCCAACGCCATCGCAACTTTTTTTGCGGGTGTAATGCGATCTTCACCATAAAGTATCATACTGTGGCTGATGTCAATCATCAACACCGTACTCATCTGTGATTTGTGAAGGGTTTCCTCTACTACCAGATCGTCTTCAGACAATCTAAAATCTCCAATTCCGTGATTTATTTGGGCGTTTTTCAAACTTTCCGTTATGGACACTTTATCAAGTGCGTCCCCAAATTGATAATCCCTAAAATCACCTGTATGCTCATCACCTATCCCTGGACTTTTGCTTTTATGATTGCCTTGACCGCTGCGTTTGATGTTTCCAAAAATGTGATCCAAAGCTTGTTGACGGATGGCGCGTTCGGTTTTGGAGGTAATGCTCATTCCGCCTGCTTTACCATCAGGATCAATTTCTTCCCTGATGTAGCCTTTTTTCTTTAGGTCTTCAATAAAGTCATCAATGGAATAGTCTGGAGTGGTTAGCTTATATTCCTTGTCAAGTTCACGCAACCAATCAATGGCTTCGTCAAAATCGCCAGAGGTATGCGTGATCAACTCTTTAAACACTTCAAAAAGTTTATCAAAAGGGGACTGAAAAGGTGCTTCATAGGTTTTAAAAACAAAGCCTTTACGTAGAGATTTAGTATGTTTCATAGCTGCATAAAAGTACGACTTTTTGTTTTTATCATTCCTAGCATTAACATCTATTTTAAGAATCGAATTATAAGTTTTGTTTATCTTTAGGACAACTAAACCAAAATGTAATGAAAAAAATAGTGTGCTTCCTGATGCTTTTGGCATCTTTTTCAGTCCTTTCCCAAGAATTTTCTCTCGATTTAATCAAAAATATGAAACCCCGTAATATCGGTCCTGGCGGAATGTCAGGAAGGGTTACTGCTATTGATGCCTTGCATTCCAATCCTGATATTATGTATGTGGGCACTGCCTCGGGCGGGGTTTGGAAGTCAACTTCTGGAGGTATCAAATGGGAACCAATTTTTGACAATGAAGTAACGGCAT
Source organism: Aquaticitalea sp. (assembly GCA_041751535.1). GTDB lineage: Bacteria > Bacteroidota > Bacteroidia > Flavobacteriales > Flavobacteriaceae > JBPOFM01. The sequence continues at coordinate 558 of JBGSXJ010000067.1, read as the reverse complement.
CCATTGGTGCAGTTGCCATTCAACAATCCAACCCGAGCGTTATTTGGGTGGGAACCGGTGAAGGCAATCCAAGAAATAGTTTGAATGGCGGATATGGTATCTATCGTTCACTTGATGGCGGAAAAAACTGGAAGCTCATGGGGCTAGAAAAAACTAGGCATATTCATCGTGTCATCATCGATCCTACTGATCCAAAAACAGTGTATGTTGCGGCAATTGGCTCCCCTTGGGGCGAACATCCAGAACGTGGCGTTTATAAAACTACCGATGGTGGTGAAACATGGACCAATATTTTATTTGCCAACAATAAAACAGGTGCAGCCGATTTGGTGATGGATCCGTCAAACCCAAATAAATTAATTGCAGCCATGTGGGAACACAAGCGCGATCCTTGGTTTTTTAAATCGGGTGGCGAAGGTTCTGGACTACATATGACCCATGATGGTGGGAAAACATGGAAAAAATTGACCGATGAAGATGGTTTGCCCAAAGGAGAATTGGGACGAATTGGGATCGCCATTGCCCCTAGCAAACCAAATATAGTCTACGCATTGATTG
>JBGSXJ010000066.1:0-11854 GCA_041751535.1 Aquaticitalea sp. | reverse complement strand
ACCAGAATATCGTTCCAATAATTCGACCTTTGAAGTTTTGGACACTAAAAAATAAATGTATCTACAAAAAAATAACAATTATGAGCTCAAAATCGACCATTCGATATTTAATCTTTAACATTTCAATAATATCCCTAATTGCTCTATCTTCTTGCGCCTCAAGAAAAGATATGGTCTATTTTCAAGATGAACCTATTGGAAATGATCAAATTAACTCTGCACCATCCCAACTAATATACAAGCCTGATGACATCCTAACGATCAATGTTTCTGCCTTCGACCCGTTAACTGTTAAACCATTTAATTTAGCAGTTATTTCTGAAAGTGACGATCTTATAAGCGCTAATGGAGCAGCTAGAGTGCAGTCATATCTAATTGACTTTAATGGAAATATTGAATTTCCTGTTTTGGGTACCATACATCTAGCCGGACTGACTAGAATTGAAGCTACACAGATGCTAAAGGAAAAAATCAGCGAGTATGCAAAAGACCCAATAATAAATATTAGATTGGTAAATTTTACGGTGACTATTATTGGAGAAGTTTCAAATCCTGGCACATTTACTATTCAAGATGAACGGATTACATTACCTGAAGCACTAGGTTTAGCCAATGACCTTACCATTTTTGGAAAGCGTAAGGACATCCTGTTGATTCGTGAAGTGGATGGGGTAAAGAAATTTGCAAAAATCGATTTGACTTCTGTAAATGCTGTGGTTTCACCACTCTATTATTTGCAACAAAACGATGTAATTGTAGTCGAACCAAATAAGGCTCGAATACGTTCATCAACCTTTAACCAAAATAATGCTGTCCTTATCTCCGCAATCGGTACCTTAACCACAATAATTGCTGTATTCTTGATTAAATAATTCATTGATTATAAAAAGTACCATGGAATCTAAACAAACCACACCTACAAATGATATAAAAAACATATTAGACCTCTATCTATCTAGATGGAAATTAATAGCTTTTTTTGTAATTGTTGCCATGGCCATTGCTTACGGTTACCTTCGTTACACAACTTACCAATATGAGGCATCTGCCACAATTAAGATCAAAGATGAAAAACAATCTCAAAAAATGCCAAGTATGGAAGAAATGTCCGTAAACGGTCTTTTTTCTGACGGAACCAATAAAATTAGAGATGAAATTGAAATAATCACCTCAAGAGCTGTAATTTCAAATGTTGTAAAGAATCTCAAGCTTAATATAAGGTACTTTGAACAAGGTAAAATCAAAGAACAGGAGCTCTATAAAAATCCTCCAATAAAATTAAATTTTTTTGCTACAGATTCAATCATTCACTTGGTAGATACCTTGCTTTTTATAAAGGTAAAATCGTCTTCAGAATTCTTAATGTTCAAAGATGATGGAAAATCCATCATAGAGAGGGATGACGCCGAAGGAAAGTTATTTTCCTTCGGAGATCGAATAAAAACGGGATTTGGCAGTATCGTCATTGTGCCGAATATTGAACAATATGCACCAAGTATCGGTAGTGATTTAAAGATTTCGATAAGACCCGTGAGCTCAATCGTTGATAATTATAAGTCATCGATTGTGACCTCAACAGAAATTGGATCGAGTGTTGTGAAGTTACGTCTCAAAGATAATATTCCCGGAAAGGCCATAGATATACTAAATCAACTAATAAGGGAATATAATAATGATGTCATTACTGACAAGGAAGAAGTGATAAAAGTATCTTCAGATTTTATAAATAATCGTTTAGAATTGGTTTTTAAAGAACTGGAAGAAGTCGATTTTACGGCGGAGCAGCTTCAAAAAAGAAATAACTTAACGGCACTAAATTCACAAGCCAATATCTATTTAGAGAGCGAAAAACAAAATGAGTTTCAAATCAGCAATACAGCTAACACAATTCAATTAGTAGAATATTTGCAACAAGAAGTAAAAGAAAAGAACAAAAGTTCAGATTTGTTACCATCAAATATTGGAATTGCTGATCCAAACGTCAATCAAATTACAAAGAGTCATAACGAATTAGTTGCTCAACGAGATAAGCTATTAAAAAATTCAAGTGAAAAAAACCCAGTAGTCATTAATTTGAACAATCAAATCATAGCTTTAAAAAGTAATTTAGAAAATTCTCTAGAAAATATAAAGGAAACCAGTAAAATAACACTCAATAATCTTTATAGGGAAGATGCCCGAATTGGAGGTCAACTTTATACCGCACCAACTAAACAGAGGCAGCTAAGAGATATTGAACGTCAACAAAATATTAAGGAATCACTATATCTGTATTTACTAGAGAAACGTGAAGAATCAGCAATAAGTCTCGGAATGTTCTCACCAAATGCTAAAATCGTTGATTCAGCTTATTCAACATATACACCAGTTTCTCCCAACAAAATGATAACATATTTAGGCGCAATAATGTTAGGGTTGATGATTCCTATTGGTTTTATCTATGCCCAGGATTTATTAGACAATAAAATTCATGACAAAGATGACTTAACGGCCGTACTTAAAATTCCATATTTAGGGGATATTCCTAAAACAAGCAGAAATGCAAAACTCATAAGTAAAGTTGACTATTCCCCTAAAGCAGAAGCCTTTAGAATCATTAGATCAAATATAGATTTTTTATTAAAAGATCTTGGTTCCAACAGCAAAAAGATATTTATTACATCAACAAGAGCTCAAGAAGGAAAATCTCATACCAGTACCAATTTAGCCTCATCCATTTCCTTCTCTGAAAAAATGGTTTTATTAATTGAAATGGACATTCGAGTACCAACAATTATGAACTATCTTAACGAGAGCCATTCAAACAAAATTGGCTTATCAGATTATTTGGCGGATAAAAACATACGACCGGATGAAATTGTAACAAAACTTAAAAACAATGATTTTCTGGATGTCATTGCATCAGGAACCGTCCCACCTAATCCATCCGAACTTTTAATGAGTAAAAGGGTGCAAGAGTTATTTGATTATTTCGATAAAAAATATGATTATATCATTGTTGATGTCTCGGCTGTTGGCCTGGTAAGTGATACACTTTTGGTATCTAAATACGCCGATATGTTTATATATGTGGTCAGTGCAGATAATGTGGACAAGAGGCACGTGGTGGCAGTTGCCAAACCTCTGTATGATGATAATAGATTACCAAAAATGAATATGCTATTAAACGGAACAAATTTCGAGAAAAAAGGTTACGGTTATGGATATGGATATGGAAATAACCCTTCCAAAAAGAAAAAATGGTATAATTTCAAGAAATAAATGACTGGTTAAAGCGGTATAGGTTTTAAATACTATAGCTTCCGCCGCTTCCTTTCTGTTTTCAATAAATTCAATTCCCTACTGGTCTGTCCTGCTACTGATGTATTTTCTTCAGCACGACGAATAAGATATGGCATTACATCTTTCACAGGTCCAAAAGGCACATATTTTGCCACGTTATAACCTGCCTCAGCCAAATTAAAACTGATATGATCACTCATACCATACAATTGACCAAACCAAACACGATTATCGCTTTTTGAAATATCATATTTTTCCATCAATTCCATTGTAAGATAGCAACTCTCCTCATTATGAGTTCCAACAAATAACGAAACCGTATCGAGATGTTCTAAAATATATTCGAGGGTTTTATTGAAATTTATATCGGTAGCTTCTTTTGTAGCGCAGATTGGAGAGATATAACCCTTGTCCTCTGCCCTCTCGCGCTCTTTCTCCATATATGCACCACGGACTATTTTCATGCCTATAGTAAAACCATCCCGTTTGGCACGTTCGTGCAATTGTTTCAAATAATCCAGGCGATCCCAGCGATATAGCTGTAAAGTATTGTAAACAATGGGTTTATCGGTATTGTACAAACGCATCATGTCTTCGCACAAGGCATCTGCAGCATCTTGCATCCAGCTCTCTTCACCATCAATCAAGATTTCCACGTCTTTTTCTTTGGCCAACTTGCATACTTTATCAAAGCGGGCCACTACACGATTCCATTCTTTTGTTTCTTGTTCTGTTAATGATTTACCCTCGCCTTTTTTCTGATATAAGTGAAAACGGCCAAACCCTGTGGGCTTAAAAACTGCAATGGGCATCGCTTCTTTTTCATCCGAAAAATTGATGATTTTCAAGGTCTTGTCCATAGCAGCATCAAAATATGCTTCTTCTTCCTGACCTTCCACCGAAAAATCCAACACCGAACAAACGCCTTTATCGAACATTTTATCAATCACTGGCAAGCAGTCTTCTTCACTGATACCACCACAAAAATGGTCAAAAACCGTAGACCGTATCAATCCTTCCACCGGCAAATGTGCTTTAAGTGCGAAATTGGTCGCTGCTGTGCCAATTCGTACGAGTGGTTGATGTGATATCATTTTAAATAAAAAGTAGGCTCTCTCAAGCTCTGTATCGCTTTTTAAATCGAAAGCAATTTGGGTATTGTCAAATAATCGGTCTGCTGCCATTGTAGAAAAATAATAACAAAAATATGTATTCGTTCGCGATTATTTCATTAAAAACAGCTTATTTTGATCAACAATTTAAAGGCATTCCAATTCATGAAATCCATACAGACCGAAACCTATTCAATTCACTTTAATTCAAAAGTCTATAGCGCGTTAAATGCGTATCTCAAAACACATCGTTTTTCATGTATTTTCATTTTGGTTGATGTAAATACCAATTCCCATTGTTTACCCCATTTTATGGCGCAACTTATTACCGAGGCCCATTTTGAGATCATTGAAATTGAATCTGGTGAACATCATAAAACCATTGAGACCTGTGTTGGCGTATGGAATGCATTGTCCGAATTGGGAGCCGATCGCAAAAGCCTTCTAATTAATTTAGGAGGAGGAGTTGTGACGGATTTGGGTGGATTTGTGGCTTCAACTTTTAAGCGCGGTATTAAATACATCAATGTCCCTACATCTTTATTGGCAATGGTGGATGCATCCGTAGGTGGCAAAACAGGGGTCGATCTGGGAACCCTTAAAAATCAGGTAGGAGTTATCAATTCTGGAGATATGGTGTTGATTGATACATCTTTTTTGAGTACGCTTCCACAGAATCATTTGAAATCTGGATTGGCTGAAATGCTGAAACACGGACTAATTTATGATCGAAAGTATTGGAACACATTGGCCGATCTATCAAAATTGACATTGGAGGATTTAGATGCACTGATCTACGAATCGGTTGAAATCAAATATGATATTGTCACAAAAGATCCGTCAGAGAATAATTTACGCAAGCACCTTAATTTTGGACATACGCTAGGCCATGCCATTGAATCTTATTTTTTGAGCGATCATCAAAAACCGGAGCTACTGCACGGTGAGGCCATTGCCATAGGCATGATTCTAGAATCTTATCTCTCCTCAAAGTTACTCAACTTTCCAGATGAAGACCTTAACCATATCACGAAAATCATTCTCAACCTCTTTAAAAAAGTGAAAATTGAATCTTCCGATTATGACGCCATCATCGACCTTTTAAAATACGATAAGAAAAACGAACATGGCAATATAAACTTTGTGCTATTGGAAGCAATTGGTGCACCAAAAACAGATTGTTTGGTTAAAAATGAATTGATTTTGGAGGCTTTTCATTATTATGAGAACAATTAATGTTGAATTAGGCCAATATCTGCTCTGAATGCATTTTCGCCTTTACATCATCAATCACTTTTTTAATAATTCCGTTTTCATCAATAACAAAGGTTACCCTATGAATGCCATCAAAGGTGCGCCCCATAAATTTCTTTTCGCCCCAAACATCAAATGCCTTGATAACCGACAAATCCTCATCGGCCAGCAAAGGATACGGAAAATCATATTTCTCTTTGAAATTGGATTGTTTCTTTTGGCTATCGGCACTTACTCCCAAAATTTCATAACCCTTATCCTTAAGCTCCTTGTAGTGATCGCGTAGGTTGCAAGCTTCGTTAGTGCAGGTTGGAGTGTTTGCTTTCGGATAAAAAAACACGACCAACTTTTTGCCTTTATAATCAGATAAGGTTACGGTATTGCCTTGTTCGTCGTTTTGTGAAAAATCTGGTGCTTTGTCTCCTGCTTTTAATTTGGTCATAATGTCTTAAATTTGATTCTTTGTAAAAATACGACTTATGACCAAAACAGAAAAGGTAGATTTTGTTATATCAACGTTAAATACGCTGTATCCAACAATTCCGGTGCCTCTAGAACACACAGATCCTTATACTTTACTCATTGCTGTTTTGATGTCGGCTCAAAGTACCGATGTTAGGGTCAACCAAATTACGCCGATACTATTTGCTAGAGCAGATAATCCGTATGATATGGTAAAACTTTCTGTTGCAGATATTAGGGAGATTATCAAACCTGTTGGCTTATCTCCGATGAAAAGCAAAGGTATTTATGGCTTATCAAAAATATTGATTGAGAAGTATGATGGCAAAGTGCCACAAACCTATGAAGCTTTGGAAGCTCTTCCATCCGTTGGCCATAAAACTGCTGCCGTGGTGATGTCGCAAGCATTCGGTATTCCTGCATTCCCAGTAGATACGCACATTCACCGTTTGATGTATCGATGGAATTTCAGTAATGGAAAAAATGTAGTACAAACAGAAAAAGATGCCAAACGATTATTCCCGAAAGAACTTTGGAACGATCTTCACCTTCAAATCATTTGGTATGGAAGACAATATTCGCCAGCAAGAGGTTGGGACTTGAATAAAGACATCATCACTAAAACAATTGGGAGATTGTCCGTTTTAAAAGCGCATCCACAATTTTTATCAGAAGATATAAAATAAAAAAAATCCTGATAAACTATGTATCAGGACTTTCAAAGTTTAATTCAAAAGCGTTTCAAACTTTAATTTTTTACATTCTATGACTTTTAAAGCTTTGGAATAATTAAGAAGAAAATTGACAGTCTCTTCTTTAGGGTTCAAATCGTTTTGTTTTTGGGGAGATTTTTCAGGGTAAAGTTTTGCCATTATTGGATTTTTAGTTAGTAATAATCCTAATAACGCAACAAAACTTTGTTTAGTATATCAATTTGTTAAAATTATATTTTTCTGATCGATCACCTTTCTCAAATTAATAAGCGCATAACGCATTCGGCCCAAAGCAGTATTAATACTGACACCAGTTTTGTCCGAGATTTCCTTAAAGCTCATATCCTGATACATACGCATTACCAAAACATCTTTTTGATCTTCTGGCAACTCATTGATCAGCCGTCTTAAATCGCATTCTATCTGTTCTTTGATAATGGTTTTTTCGGCGTCAAGTGCAGAATCACTCAAAACAGAGAAAATACTGAACTCTCCACTATTATCAAATTTCGGCATCCGGCTGTTCCTTCTAAAGTGATCAATGATCAAATTATGTGCAATTCGCATCACCCATGGCAGAAATTTGCCTTCTTCATTATACTTACCAAGCTTAAGCGTCTTGATAACTTTAATAAATGTGTCTTGAAAAATATCTTCAGTGATATCCCTATCACAAACTTTGGAATAAATAAAACTGTATATTTTCTGTTTGTGTCTGTAAATTAAAACAGAGAGCGCGTTTTCGTCGCCTTTTAAGTAGTTGCCGACCAATGCAGCATCAGTGATAAGTTCATGTCTCATAATCATTACTTTAGACGCACGGAATTTACCATGCTTGGGGTTATTCTTTAAAGTAATCTTATGAAATAGGCAATTATTTATTACTGATTATGAACCAAATATAACAACAATCATTCCTAAAAAGCAAAATTTCGGACGAAACTTTAACATTTTATTGCACAATAAGTTTTTTTCAAGGCTGAAATAGATAATGTATCTTTGCAAATCCAAAAGCAAAAATCCCTATGAGCATCAAGCTTTCCGAAGTTAATCCGAAACAAAACATCATTATAAAAGGTGCGAACCTTCACAACCTAAAAAACATGGATGTAGTGATTCCTCGCAACAAATTGGTGGTTATAACCGGATTATCTGGTTCCGGAAAATCGAGTTTGGCATTTGACACCTTGTATGCTGAAGGGCAGCGTCGCTATGTCGAAAGTTTGTCAAGTTATGCGCGTCAGTTTTTGGGACGTCTCAATAAACCTAAAGTCGATTACATCAAAGGTATTGCACCTGCCATCGCCATTGAGCAAAAAGTGAATTCCACCAATCCTCGTTCAACTGTGGGGACTTCAACGGAAATCTATGATTACCTAAAGCTACTTTTTGCACGTATCGGAAAAACCTATTCCCCCATTTCTGGTAACCTCGTTAAGAAACATACGACATCAGATGTTCTAGATCTGGTGAGATCTTTTGAAGATGGTGAAAAATTGCTGCTCCTCTCTCCTATTATATTAGAAGAAGGCCGAAGCATGGAAGACAAACTAAAGGTCTTGCAACAACAAGGGTATGCGAGGGTACAGATTAAAAATGAAGTGCTTCGAATTGAAGAAACTCTTGAAAAAAATATAAAAAAAGATGTCTATCTCGTTGTGGATAGAATCGTCGTGAAACATGAAGATGATTTTTATAATCGTTTGGCGGATGCGGTCGAAACAGCATTTTTCGAAGGAAAAGGTACAACAATCATTGAGTCGCTTTCCAACAATAAACAAACTACCTTTAACAACCGTTTTGAATTGGACGGGATGACGTTTCTTGAGCCGAATGTGCATCTATTCAGCTTCAACAATCCTTATGGAGCTTGCCCTAAATGTGAAGGTTATGGTGATGTCATTGGTATTGATGAAGAATTGGTAATACCTAATACAGCATTGTCTGTTTATGAAAATGCCATTTTCCCCTGGAGAGGTGAAAGCATGAGTTGGTATCGTGATCAGTTGGTAAACAATTCGCATAAATTCAATTTCCCAATTCATAAACCCTATTTTCAGTTAACGGAAGAACAAAAACAACTGGTATGGGAAGGCAATAAGCATTTTGAAGGTTTGGACAGTTTTTTTTCTGAACTCGAATCCAAAGCTTATAAAATCCAAAATCGTGTGATGCTTTCACGCTACAGAGGAAAAACCAAATGCAGCAAATGCCAAGGCAAACGACTTCGACCTGAAGCCAATTATGTTAAAATTACCAATGTGACCATTACCGATTTAGTCGGAATGCCATTGGATAGATTGGCCAACTTCTTTCAACAATTGGAGCTCAACCATCACGACTCAAAAATTGCTGAACGTTTGCTAAAGGAAATCTCCAACCGCTTGTCATTTTTATCAAATGTCGGTTTAGATTATTTGTCTCTAAACAGGAAATCCAATACGCTTTCTGGTGGCGAGAGTCAACGTATCAATCTGGCAACTTCTCTGGGAAGCAGTCTTGTCGGCTCTATGTACATTCTAGACGAGCCTAGTATCGGTTTGCATCCAAAGGACACTGAAAAACTAATCGTAGTGCTAAAAGCCCTTCGTGATTTAGGAAATACAGTAATTGTTGTAGAACATGATGAAGACATTATGAAAGCAGCAGACGAAATTATTGATATTGGCCCTGAAGCAGGCACATTTGGTGGTGAAGTGGTTGCTTCCGGGACCTATCAGGATATTTTGGCTTCCGATTCCTTAACGGCCAAATATCTCAATGGCGAAATGGAAATTGAAGTGCCAAAGAAACGTCGTAAATCCAAATACCAAATTGAAGTCGTAGGCGCCAGAGAACACAATCTTCAAAATATCGACGTCATCTTCCCGTTGGAAATGTTGACCATTATAACAGGTGTTTCAGGAAGTGGAAAAAGTACTTTGGTAAAAAAAATTCTATATCCAGCAATTCAGAAACATTTAACTGGTTTTGGAGATAAAGCAGGACAGTTTACAGAACTCAAAGGAAATTACAAAAACATTCAGCATGTTGAATTTGTCGATCAGAATCCAATCGGTCGCTCCTCACGCTCCAATCCTGTGACCTATATAAAGGCCTACGATGATATCAGGGCATTGTTTGCCAACCAAAAGTTGAGCAAAATACGAAACTACCAAGCCAAACATTTCTCGTTTAACGTTGATGGAGGTCGCTGTGAAACCTGCAAAGGTGATGGCGAAGTGACCATTGAAATGCAGTTTATGGCAGATGTCCACTTGACCTGTGAAGCTTGTAATGGTAAACGCTTTAAAAAGGAAGTCCTGGAGGTCACATTCAAGGATAAAAACATTGACGACGTACTCAACATGACTATCGATGATGCCATTGCATTTTTTGATCAACATGATCAAAATAAAATCCAAGGAAAATTACAGCCCTTGCAGGATGTTGGTTTAGGTTACGTTACGCTAGGGCAAAGCTCTTCTACCCTATCTGGTGGAGAAGCCCAACGCATTAAATTGGCGACTTTTCTTGGGAAAGGTGCCAAAAGCGACAATGCACTTTTTATTTTTGATGAACCAACAACTGGCTTACATTTTCACGATATCAAAAAATTATTGAAATCCTTTCAGGCTTTAATAGAGCAAGGACATTCCATCATCGTCATTGAGCACAATCTTGACCTCATTAAATGTGCGGATTATATTATCGATTTGGGCCCAGAAGGCGGTGAACGCGGCGGAAAACTCATGGCACAAGGAACTCCGGAAGAATTGGTGAAGAATAAGAATTCAATTACAGGAATCTATTTGAAAGAGAAGATTTAGTTATCGGTTGCAGTTTTCAGTCGAGGTTTTCAGTAATCATAAATTCAAACTTTGCGCCTTTGCGCCTTTGCGAGAGGTTTTCAGTCACAGTTTTCAGTCTCAGTATTCAGTCAGTTGCAGTTTTCAGTAATCATTGTATACTTTGCGCCTTTGTGCCTTTGCGAGAGGTATTCAGTCACAGTTTTCAGTCGCAGAATTCAGAAATCAACATTGTGAACTTTGCGCCTTCGCGCCTTTTCGAGCGGTATTCAGTCGCAGTTTTCAGTTAGAATCATTCTAAACTTCACGCCTCTGCGCCTTTCCCAGAATCATACGCTAAGTTTCTCAATAAAACAAAAACGCCATCAGTCCCATGATTCCCGCCGCCAATGGCAAAACGAACATCAAAAACAAGAATGTTATCATACTGCTTTTTATAAAACTTAACAATGCCCCTTGTTCATAAAAGCGTTTTAAGCCCAAAAATAAATAGAAGAATGTTGATAGCATGATGATTGTAATGATCCAGCCTGGGAATTCCTCCCACACCAAATTAGCAAAAACCAAAAACCCAAACACCATAAATAGAAAGGCAAAAAAGTAAAAACTAAATACCAAATGGTACGCAAATCGACCTTGTTTGTAATAAAACAACTTTAATATCAACGCAAAAATTGGAAGTAACACAAACATCGCTATGGGGACACTATCATAGAATGCTTGCAAAATAGAACCGCCACTTTTACTCTTATAAAATTTAAGAGACTGTCGGTAAAAGCGCTTTGTAAAATTGTTATCATCTGCCTTCATTCCCATTTCCTTATAAATCGCTTCATCTGAAGCACCAGCCGTAATCATGGAATCAATTACTGCGTCATCAAAATCAAAAAGAGAATTGCTCGATCTGTTTTTTTGATTTATTTTCACAACCGAATCTATCGCTTTCATGTCCTTATCCTTAAGTCCAAATTGTTTTTGATGATCCTTTAAGGGTTGGAGAATTCGTTGCGCTGCAATAGAATCTTCCCGTCGTTTTTGAATTGTATCTCGATGTTCTTTGCTCCGCTCAATATCTTTTCTCAATTCACTATCAATTGTCTGCGCTTGTTCCCGAGATATAAATGAGAACAAAAAGAAAAAAACCACCGAAATAAACAAATACATCTGCGCAGGATGCAAGTACAATAATCGTTGTCCTTGTACAAACTTTTTTGCCAGATATCCTGGCTTGGTCATCAACGGA
>JBGSXJ010000065.1:0-3281 GCA_041751535.1 Aquaticitalea sp. | reverse complement strand
ATGTCTTTATTGATTTATTGGGATATCGTAAATATGGTCATAACGAAGGTGATGAACCGCGTTTTACACAGCCTAAATTATACAAAGCCATTGCAAAACATGATAATCCTCGAGAGATTTATAGCGAAAAATTGATTGCCGAAGGCGTTATCGATAAAGATTACACGGCTAAACTTGAAGAGGATTATAAAGCCCAACTTGAAGAAAAACTGGAAGACTCCCGTAAAATTGAAAAAACAGTGATCACTCCATTCATGCAAAATGAATGGAAAGATTTTGTCAATGTCACTGAAGTGGAAATGATGCAACCAGTAGACACAAAAGTTTCCAAAGAAAAATTATCTCACATCACAGAAGTTCTTTCATCCTTGCCAAAGGATAAGAAATTCATAAAAAAAATAGAACGTCTTGTAGAATCGCGTAAAACGATGTTTGAAGAAAACAAACTCGATTGGGCGATGGCCGAACATTTGGCATACGGTACACTGCTTGAAGAAGGTTTTGATGTGCGTTTTTCAGGTCAGGATGTTGAGCGCGGTACGTTTTCACATCGCCATGCCGTGATAAAGGTAGAGGACAGTGAGGAAGAAATAATATTGCACAATCATATCAGTGAGAAACAAGGGCGTTTCTTTATTTACAATTCGTTGCTTTCAGAATATGGTGTGGTAGGTTTTGATTATGGATATGCTATGGCAAGTCCGAATACATTAACCATTTGGGAAGCACAGTTTGGGGATTTCGTCAATGGCGCACAAATCATGATTGACCAATACATCACGGCAGCCGAAGATAAATGGAAACTTCAAAACGGATTGGTGATGTTTTTGCCCCATGGTTATGAAGGTCAAGGAGCAGAACATTCATCAGCACGGATGGAACGTTTTCTGCAGCAGTGTGCAGTTGATAATATGTTTGTTGCCGATTGTACCACGCCAGCCAATATATATCATTTGTTGCGCAAACAGATGCAGTCCAACTTTAGAAAACCGTTGATCGTTTTTACACCAAAAAGTTTGTTACGTCATTCCAAATGTATATCTACCGTAGAGGAATTTACCAACGGAAGCTTCAAAATGTTAATTGATGATGAAAATGTCAAAGCGGAAAGCATCAAAACATTGGTGTTCCTTACAGGTAAATTCTATTATGATCTGTTGGAAGAACGCGAAAAGTTGGGACGCGATGACATAGCTTTTGTTAGAATCGAGCAGTTATTCCCATTGCCAATTGAAGATATCCGTAAGACATTAAAAAAATATAAAAATGCCAAAGACATTGTTTGGGCGCAAGAAGAACCTCGTAATATGGGTGCTTACAGTCATATGTTGATGCATGTTGAAGAAGTAAAATCCTTCCGGATTGCATCCTTACGACCTTATGGAGCTCCAGCTGCGGGAAGTGCAACACGTGCTAAAAGACGTCATCTGGAAGTCGTGGATTATGTATTTGACAAATCAAAAAACAATCAATAAAAAAGTTGTATTGGATTTTTGACCTTAAGAATTATTGTGAAACAATTTATCTATCACAAATTGTGATACCATATCTTGAAAGTATTTGAAGCCACAGGAGATTGAAAATAAAATCTACATCATCAGACATCAGAATGTGATGTTGGATTTTGATTTGGCTGAAATGTACCAGATAGAAACAAGAGTTTTAAAGCAAGCTGTAAGGAGAAATATTGATCGTTTTCCGAAAGATTTTATGTTTGAAATTACCAAGGAAGAGTTTGAAAACTTGACATCACAATTTGTGACACCAAGTCACGGAGGATTACGATATATGCCTTTCGCTTTTACAGAACAAGGTGTCGCAATGCTTTCGAGTGTATTAAAGAGCAAGATAGCGATTGAAATCAATATCTCAATTATAAGAGCATTTGTATTGATGCGTCAATTTGCACTTTCACATAAAGAGTTGACCGAAAAACTGAATCAACTCGAAAATAAGTTTGATAAAAAATTCAACGATGTCACAGATGCCTTGAATTATTTGTTACAAAAGGATAAAATAGAAATAAAACAAAAACAACGCGAACCAATAGGTTACAAAAAACATTAAGAACGATGATTTTAGAAATGAAAGTTCCTTCACCAGGAGAGTCTATTACAGAGGTTGAAATCGCAGCATGGTTGGTAAAAGATGGAGATTATGTAGAAAAAGATCAGGCCATTGCTGAAGTCGATAGTGATAAGGCAACACTAGAATTGCCAGCAGAAGCAAGCGGTATTATCACCCTTAAAGCGGAAGAAGGCGATGCGGTAGCAGTAGGCGAAGTGGTGTGTTTGATAGATACCGATGCAGAAAAACCTGGCGATAGCAAATCAGAAGACAACGCATCTAAAGAGGAAGACAAATCTGAAAAGAAGGATAAAAAAGATGAATCTGATACGCCTGAAACCTTCAAAAAGGGCGATGAAGGTTCCAATAGCAATGCGGAAAAGGAACTTTCTAAAGAACAAAAGGAAACACCTAATAAGGAGTCACACCAAAAAGCACCTAATCCTGCAAAAGACACCTATGCTTCTGGAGTGGCAAGTCCGGCTGCCAAAAAAATATTGGCAGAAAAAAACATGGCCGCTTCTGACATAAAAGGTTCTGGAAAAGATGGACGTATCACTAAAGATGATGCCACCAACGCCAAACCATCCATGGGAACACCAACAGGAGGCAATCGAGGTTCTTCAAGAAGTAGAATGTCCATGCTGCGACGTAAAGTGGCAGAACGATTGGTTGAGGCAAAAAACACAACAGCGATGTTGACCACATTCAACGAGGTTGATATGTCGCCAATATTTGCGCTACGTGAAGAATACAAAGAAACCTTTAAAAACAAACACGGCGTTGGTTTGGGCTTTATGAGTTTCTTTACATTGGCTGTAGTTAGGGCCTTAAAATTATACCCGACAGTGAACTCCATGATTGACGGACAGGAAATGATCACTTTTGATTTTTGTGATATCAGTATTGCAGTCTCCGGACCTAAAGGATTAATGGTGCCGGTAATCAGAAATGCAGAAAACTTAAGTTTTAGAGGTGTTGAATCTGAAGTAAAACGCTTGGCAATCCGAGCGCGTGACGGACAAATTACAGTCGATGAAATGACAGGAGGTACTTTTACTATCTCGAATGGTGGCGTTTTTGGAAGTATGCTTTCGACGCCTATTATCAATCCGCCACAAAGTGGAATTTTAGGGATGCACAATATCGTTGAACGCCCAGTAGCGATTGATGGACATGTTGAAATACGACCAATCATGTTCGTTGCACTGTCC
>JBGSXJ010000064.1:0-1538 GCA_041751535.1 Aquaticitalea sp. | reverse complement strand
GTCTTCAATTTTTAAACCACTCTCGGCTTCTGCTTCTTGAACCGCTTGCTGTATGGATTGAATGGTTTGTGTTATGTTATTGACAACACCCCTGTGCACACCCAAGCTCTTGGACTTTCCAATACCCAGGATTTCGGCCTTACCATACTCATTTTTGCGACCGATCATCGCCACGATTTTTGTGGTTCCGATGTCTAATCCTACTGAAATTTTATTGTTCTCCATCGCTTACTTTTTTGTGCAAATGACTTGATTATCAAATCTTAAGTTCACTACACTATACTTGTTCAATGTGCTATCTCTCATCGCTTTCTGATAAAAGACTTTGAGATTGTTAATTTTTTTATCCAATTGTTTTAACGAACCCAGTTGGATGGTAAAATCGTCTTTCCGGAACCTTAAATCGATACTTCTGTTTTCATTTTGATGAATCTCTACGACGTTATTTTTCAAAAACTCATCACTTTGAATCTTTCGTGCTACAACAGCCAAATTGTAAAGGTCATTCTTCTCCACTACACCAGTTACCAACGGTACTCTTGCCGAATAATTTGTTGATAATGGCATGAATGACCCATCATTATCGACATAATAGGAGGCATTTGTACTGACTCTTGCTATTGGTTTTTTTTGGTTGACTTCTGCGGTCAATTGGCCATCAACATTGATGTACACTTGCGCCTCTTTAATCATCGGATTGGAATTTAGGGCAGTTTCCAATTGGTTCAAATCTATAATTTCTTTAGGCTTATTCGTAACACTTTGTTGATTTACTATTAACAATTTACTAACAGTTTCATGCGTTACGAATAAATTCTCTTCACCAATAAATTTAATGATAGGCTCACTTACTTTCCTAGCGGCATTTCGCTTGGAGGAAAATGCAAACAGAAAGCCTACTAATAGCAGTAAGACAATGATTTTTATATAGTTATAATTTATTTTCACCTACTAACGCGTGTTTAATATGTTTAACTTCTTCGCCAATATCACCAGCTCCAATGGTTAAAATAATTTGGGCTTTTGACATTTGAATATTTGATATCAATTCTGATTTTGACACTAGTTTTTTATTTTGATTGCTGATCTTTGACAACAACCATTTTGATGTAATTCCCTCTATTGGCAATTCTCTTGCCGGATAAATATCTAATAGTAATATTTCATCAAATTGTGACAGGCTTTTTGCGAAATCATCTGCAAAATCGCGGGTTCTGCTGAACAAATGAGGCTGAAAAATGGCCAGCACTTTTTTGTGGGGATACATTTCCCTGACGGCTTGGTGCACAGCATTTATTTCTTCTGGATGATGTGCATAATCATCAATAAATACCAAATCATCGGATTTGATCTGATAGGTGAAACGTCTTTTAACACCTTTGTAAGATGCCAATGCTTTGGCGAGCTGTTGGTGAGGGATACCATATTCTACAGACATCGCCAAGGCTATTAGTGCATTCGACAGATTGTGTCTACCAGGCAGGTTAAATTTGAAATTGTTAAGCATTTGAGTTGGTGTTTTTACATCAAACTCATAA
>JBGSXJ010000063.1:0-35097 GCA_041751535.1 Aquaticitalea sp. | reverse complement strand
TGAAAAGCACAAATTTGAAGGCGTCATTCATTTGGCGGCAGAATCGCACGTGGATAGGTCCATCAAGGATCCATTGGCGTTTGTAAAAACAAATGTTATTGGCACAATGATCCTATTGAACGCCTTTAAGAACATTTGGAGCTCTAATTTTGAAAATAAACGATTCTATCATATCAGTACCGACGAAGTTTATGGAACTTTGGGAGCTACAGGGCTATTTACCGAAACGACGTCGTACGACCCAAACTCACCTTATTCTGCCTCAAAGGCAAGTTCTGATCATTTTGTGAGAGGTTATGGTGAAACGTATGGGTTGCAGTATGTTATTTCGAATTGTTCAAATAATTATGGGCCAAATCAGTTTCCAGAAAAACTCATTCCGCTGTTCATCAATAATATCATTCACAACAAGCCGCTCCCTGTTTATGGCGATGGTAATTATACAAGGGATTGGTTGTACGTCATCGATCATGCGAGAGCCATTGATATAGCTTATCATAACGGTGAAAATGGAGAAACATATAACATAGGCGGCTTTAACGAATGGAAAAATATCGATTTGGTCAAACTGCTTTGTGAACAAATGGATATTGAGTTGGGAAGACCAAAAGGAACTTCAGAAAAGCTGATTACCTATGTCAAAGACAGACCTGGACACGATTTGCGCTACGCTATCGATGCAACCAAAATAAAAAAGGAACTTGGATGGGAACCTTCCTTGGATTTCGAAGAAGGTTTAAAGAATACCATCCGTTGGTATTTGGACAATGAAGAATGGCTCAAGAATGTCACCAGTGGAGCATATCAACATTACTACCAAAAACAATATCATTAATAGATGAAAGGAATAATATTAGCCGGAGGTTCTGGCACAAGACTGCATCCATTAACGCTTTCCGTAAGTAAGCAATTAATGCCTATTTATGATAAACCAATGATTTATTATCCTCTTTCAACCTTAATGTATTCAGGAATTAAGGAGATATTGATCATTTCAACGCCCAAAGACCTTCCGTTGTTTAAGGATTTATTGGGAGATGGCTTCAAATACGGATGCAATTTTCAATATGCGGTTCAAGAATCGCCAAACGGACTTGCAGAAGCATTTATAATTGGAGAAGAATTCATCGGAAACGATAAAGTCGCCCTCATTTTAGGGGATAATATTTTTTATGGATCGGGTTTATCAAAACTGTTGCAAGAAAATAACGATCCTGACGGAGGTATTATATATGCCTACAGAGTTCACGATCCAGAGCGCTATGGCGTAGTTGAATTCAATTCACAAGGACAGGCTGTTTCGATAGAAGAAAAACCCGAAAATCCAAAATCTAACTTTGCCGTGCCGGGAATTTATTTTTATGACAATACAGTGGTAGATATTGCAAAAAACATAAAACCCAGCCATAGAGGGGAATTGGAGATTACCGACGTCAATAGAGAATATTTAAAACAAGGAAAACTGAATGTCAGTATTCTGGATAGAGGTACCGCTTGGCTCGATACGGGCACTTTTCAGTCGCTGATGCAGGCTTCACAATTTGTTGAGGTTATTGAAGAACGACAAGGGTTAAAAATAGGAGCTATTGAAGCTGCAGCGTTTGAGATGGGCTATATTAATGAAAAACAGTTTAGGGATTTGGCAGAGCCTCTGATGAAAAGTGGTTACGGAAAAAATCTTTTAGGCTTGCTTAACACAAAATAATGACTATAAACGAAACAAACTTACAAGGATGTTTTATAATAGAACCAAAAGTTTTTAATGACGAAAGAGGCTATTTTTTCGAAACATTCAATCGACAATCATTCCAAACATCTGCTGGTGTTGATGTCAATTTCGTCCAAGATAATGAATCCGCCTCTACCAAAGGAGTGTTAAGGGGATTGCACTATCAAACAGGCGAATACGCTCAAGCAAAATTGGTAAGGGTTATCACGGGCACTGTATTGGATATTGTGGTTGATGTCAGAAAAGGATCTAAGACATATGGGCAACATTTTTCAATTGAATTATCGGAAGACAATAAGAAACAACTTTTTATTCCTCGTGGCTTTGCCCATGGATTTATTGTATTGAGCGAGACGGCAATTTTTTCTTACAAATGCGATAATTATTACAATAAAGCATCTGAAGGTGGTATTATTTATAACGATCCTATTCTCAATCTTGATTGGCAACTTCCTCAAGAGAGATTAATTATTTCAGAAAAAGACCTTATGCTTCCAACTTTTGAAAATGCAATGCTATGATCGTAAAGGTTTTGGTAACCGGCGCTAATGGACAATTGGGAAAAACATTAAAAGATCTGTTTCATTCCAATGATGACAATGTTCAAATGACATTTGTCACAAAATCAGAGTTTGATGTGTCTGACAAACAAGCCTTGGGCACATATTTCAAGGATCACACGTATGATTATTGTATCAATTGTGCAGCCTACACCAATGTGGAGCAAGCCGAAGATTCTGTAAAAGAAGCCTTTAATATCAATTCTGATGCGGTGGGATATTTGGCAGAATCCTGTAAAAAGCACAATACGATTTTAATCCACGTATCAACCGATTATGTTTTTGATGGTACAAAAAATACACCATATATCGAAACAGACATTACCAACCCAATCAATCAATATGGGCGATCAAAATTAGATGGGGAAAAACGAATTCAGGATATTTTAGATCATTTCTTTATCATCAGAACGTCGTGGCTTTACTCTAGGCATCCAAAAAATTTCGTTACCACCATTGTATCCAAAATTCAGGAAAATTCAGATTTAACCATCACTACATCGCAACGAGGCACGCCAACAAGTTGTATTGAGCTTTCAAAGTTTATATATTGGTTGATTCTCGAAAAAAGCCAAGAATTTGGTATATATCATTTTAGCGCAAAGGGAGAGACAACTTGGTTTGAGTTTGCCTTAAAAATTGCTGAATCTTTTCCAGAATACCTTGAAACGAAAATAACTTCTACAAACGTTTTTAAATCCAAGGCGCTTCGCCCGAATTATAGCGTCATGGACAATTCAAAAGTCCAAAGCAAATATCATTATCAAAACCATTGGACCGTTGATGTAGAGAATGTTTTGAAAAGCATTCAAGGCAATAACAGTACACATAAAGGTTAATATTTAGCCCAAAACAATTACCTTTGCAAACTGAAAAAATAATTTTTCAAAATTATTCTTTTGGTATTTTTTAATTTAATCAGAACTGAAGCGATGCAAAAAAAAGTAGCCTTAATTACCGGAGTCACAGGACAGGATGGAGCTTATTTGAGCGAGTTCCTCCTAAAAAAAGGATATATAGTACATGGTATAAAGAGAAGATCTTCGTTGTTTAATACGGACAGAATTGATCATTTATATCAAGACCCACATGTTGAGGACCGAAATTTTGTTCTTCATTATGGAGACTTAACAGATAGCACCAACCTCATTAGAATCATTCAAGAAATACAGCCAGACGAAATTTACAATCTGGCTGCCATGAGTCACGTTCATGTTTCTTTTGAGATTCCAGAATATACGGCAAATGTCGATGGTATCGGAACCTTGAGACTTCTCGAAGCAATTAGAATTTTGGGATTGGAGAAAAAAACAAGGATTTATCAAGCGTCCACTTCTGAATTGTATGGGAAAGTTCAAGAAGTTCCACAAACTGAAACCACGCCATTTTATCCAAGAAGTCCGTACGCAGTAGCCAAAATGTATGCGTTTTGGATTACTGTAAATTATCGCGAAGCCTACGGTTTGTTTGCATCCAACGGTATTTTATTTAATCATGAATCACCGATTAGGGGAGAAACATTTGTAACCCGAAAAATTACTCGGGCTACTTCCAAAATTGCGATGGGCCTTCAAGATAAAATCTATTTGGGTAATCTTGATGCACAGCGTGATTGGGGACATGCAAAAGACTATGTTCGAATGATGTGGATGATTCTACAAGCCGATGAAGCGGAAGATTGGGTCATTGCTACTGGAAAAACGACGACAGTTCGCGATTTTGTAAAAATGTGTTTTAATCATATCGGCATTACACTCGAATTTAAAGGAGAAGGCGCAAACGAAAAAGGATATGTAAAAGCTTGCAACAATCAAAAATTTCAATTGGAAATAGGCAAAGAGGTCGTTGCTGTTGATAAAGCCTATTACAGACCAACGGAGGTGGATTTATTGATTGGAGATGCCACAAAAGCCAAAGAAAAATTAGGTTGGGTTCCAGAATATAATTTAGAAGATTTGGTGGAAGATATGATGACTAGCGACCTTGAACTTATGAAAAAACAACAATTTCTCAAGGATAACGGTTACGTCATCAAAAATTACTACGAATAGTATGAACAAACATTCCAAAATATACGTGGCAGGACACCGAGGCCTTGTTGGAAGCGCGTTGGTGGATAATCTTTCAAAAAAGGGATATTCCAATATTGTTACTAGAACACACAAAGAGCTCGATCTGACAAATGCATTGGATGTTTCAAGATTTTTTGAGTCTGAAAAACCAGAATATGTGTTTTTGGCAGCTGCAAAAGTGGGAGGTATTGTCGCCAATAATGTGTATCGAGCTGACTTTATCTATGAGAATTTAATGATCCAAAACAATGTCATTCATCATAGTTATTTAAGCGGCGTTAAAAAATTATTGTTTTTGGGGAGTACCTGCATTTACCCCAAAAACGCACCTCAACCCATGGAGGAAGCGTATTTGCTTACCGATACTTTAGAGTACACCAATGAGCCCTATGCCATCGCAAAAATAGCAGGCATTAAAATGTGCGAAAGTTACAATTTGCAGTATGGCACCAACTTTATTTCGGTAATGCCCACAAATTTATATGGTCCAAATGATAATTTTGATTTGGAAAAGTCCCACGTACTTCCTGCGTTGATTAGAAAAATTCATCTTGCAAAAATGCTTAATGAATCAAATTTTGATGCTGTTTTAAAGGATACGAAATTTGATACCATTGAGGAAGCCAAAACCTATCTGTCAAAGTTTGGCGTGACTGACACCAGTGTCGAAATTTGGGGTACAGGAAACCCCAAACGGGAATTTTTATGGTCTGAAGACATGGCTGATGCGTGTGTATTCATTATGGAGAATAGGGATTTTAAAGATACATTTTCCACTAATCAAGAAGAAATTCGCAATACACATATCAATATCGGTACAGGAAAAGATGTATCCATTAAAGAACTGGCAACAAAGATTAAAGAACTAATCGGTTTCAAAGGAAATCTCGTTTTTAATTCTGATAAACCTGATGGTACCATGAAAAAACTAACTGATGTTTCAAAGCTTCACTCTTTGGGCTGGAAACATTCTGTTGAGCTGGACGAAGGATTAAAAACAATTTACAGTTGGTACCTCAATGATAAATGAGCATTTAATAATAGCCATAAAAGCATCTTTGGAAGCCGGAGAGGCCATCATGAAAGTGTATGATACAGCATTTGATGTCGAATTAAAGGAGGACAATTCACCAATTACCGAAGCTGATAAAGAGGCAAATAAAATTATAAGCTCTCATCTTCTAGCAACCAATATTCCAATAATTAGTGAGGAAAGCAGGCAAACAGATTTCCAGATCAGAAAAAATTGGACAAGCTGTTGGGTCGTCGATCCTGTCGATGGCACAAAGGAATTTGTAAAACGTAATGGCGAGTTCACTGTGAACATAGCGCTTGTATCCAATCAGAAGCCTATTTTAGGTGTTATCTACGTGCCAGCCACCAAAGTGTTATATGTCGCAGATACAACCAAAGGAATCGCATTTAAGGCAATCCTTAAATCTCACAGAACTTCCATCAATGAAGTTTTAGAGCTTTTGCAACCATTGCAATCACGAACAAAAGACGGTAACTTGGTTCGGGTTGTAGGCAGCCGTTCTCACATGAGCTCCGAAACAGTAGATTACATTGAGTCTTTAAAATCAACAGGTAAAACTGTCGAAATCGTTTCAAAAGGTAGTTCTTTAAAATTTTGTTTGTTGGCAGAAGGACTGGCAGATGTCTATCCACGATTTGCACCTACCATGGAATGGGATACGGCCGCAGGCCAAGCTATTTGCAATGCAGTTGGGATTGATGTCATGTCGCAGCAAACGAGTGAACAGTTGCTTTACAATAAAGAAAACCTGCTGAACCCGTGGTTTTTGGTCTCTAAAAAATGAAAGACCATTCAAGACAGCGACATATAGCCAAAGCCATTACTTGGAGATTTGTCGGTACTTCAGACACCATACTTCTATCCTGGGTGATATCTGGAAACCCAATAATAGGACTCAAAATCGGACTTACAGAAGTAGTCACTAAAATACTTTTATATTATTTTCATGAGAGAGTTTGGTTTAAAGTGCACATTGTTAACAGCAACCGAAGGCATTTGCTAAAAACCATAACATGGCGTATATTAGGAACCTTGGACACAATGGTTATAGCATGGGTGGTTACTGGCAATCCTGTAACTGGGCTTCAAATAGGATTGGCAGAAGTGCTTACCAAAATGGGATTGTATTTTCTACATGAAAAAGCCTGGTATAAAACCGACTTTGGACTTGAAACACGTAAAAAAAGACCACAATGACACAACATATCTTTAATCAATCCTATCAAATTTCTGTTGATGACCGAAGAAAGGCAAACAAACACAATTCCTTTTTGTTATGGTTTACGGGTTTATCAGGTTCTGGGAAGTCAACGATTGCGAATAAACTTGAAGAGAGACTATTTAAACAAGGAATTAGGACCTATACGCTTGATGGCGATAATATCAGAAAGGGACTAAATGGGGATTTAGACTTTACTCCAAAAGGTAGGACTGAAAATATACGAAGAATTGCGGAAACGGCAAACCTGATGATTGATGCAGGCCTTGTTGTTTTAGCTGCTTTCGTGTCTCCTTATAAAAAAGACAGAGAGAACATCAAAACTATTGTCAAAGATGTTAATTTTGTTGAAATCTACGTGAATACAAGCATTGAAGAATGTGAAAGGCGAGATGTCAAGGGTCTTTATAAAAAGGCTCGATCTGGTGAAATTAAAAACATGACAGGTATTTCGGCACCTTATGAGCCACCAACACATCCAGATATTGAGATTTTCACGGAACAGGAATCAGTTGACGATGCCGTACTGAAAATAATGAATTTTATACGACCTAAATTGGAGTTTAACCATGAGTAAATATTATCTCAACTATTTAGACGAATTGGAAAGCGAGGCCATATATGTGCTTCGGGAAGTTTGGGCACAGTTTCAAAACCCCGTCATTTTGTTTTCTGGTGGAAAAGACTCTATTGTTGTGACTCATTTGGCAAGGAAAGCATTTCATCCAGCCAAAATCCCATTCGCATTAATGCATGTTGATACGGGCCATAATTTTCCTGAAACAATTCAATTTAGGGACGATTTGATAAAAGAATTGGGATTGAACCTCATAGTGGGATCTGTTCAAGATTCTATTGATAATGGACGTGTATCTGAAGAAAAAGGCAAAAGCGCCACCCGTAACGCATTGCAAACCATTACGCTTTTAGATGCGATAGAAAGCAATAAAGTCGATTGTGCTATTGGAGGTGGAAGACGTGACGAAGAAAAAGCAAGAGCAAAAGAACGTTTCTTTTCACATAGAGACGATTTCGGACAATGGGATCCAAAAAACCAGCGCCCCGAACTTTGGAATTTATTCAATGGAAAATATTTTGAAGGTGAACATTTCAGGGCATTTCCAATCAGTAATTGGACAGAAATGGATGTTTGGAATTATATTGAAAAGGAAAATTTATCCATTCCTTCCTTATATTTTGCTCACGACCGGGAAGTGGTTTGGAGAAACGATTCATGGATTCCCTTTTCAGAATTTTTGGTTCTGGAGGCCCATGAAGCAATCCAAACAAAAAAAATACGTTTTAGGACATTAGGGGATATTACGATTACAGGAGGCATTGAATCTGAGGCTGATACACTTGAAAAAATAGTGAATGAAGTGTCTACCATGCGACACACAGAACGAGGCAATAGAAGCGACGACAAGCGTTCAGAATCGGCTATGGAAGATAGAAAGCGCCAAGGCTATTTTTAAATTTACTTTTTATCTCTCAAAAGAAATTACATGATCGACAATAATCAATTATTACGTTTTACCACAGCTGGAAGTGTCGATGACGGCAAAAGCACATTAATTGGACGGCTCTTGTACGATTCTAAATCTATTTTTGAAGATCAATTGGAGTCTATATTCAAGACCAGTAAAAAAAGAGGTCATGATGGTGTTGACCTTGCGCTTTTTACAGATGGGTTAAGAGATGAGCGCGAACAAGGAATTACAATCGACGTCGCATACAGATATTTTACAACGCCAAAACGTAAATTTATCATTGCGGATACACCTGGACATATAGAATACACCCGAAATATGGTCACTGGAGCTTCAACCGCCAATGCGGCAATTATATTGGTAGATGCGCGTCACGGTGTTATCGAACAAACCAAGCGACACGCATTTATTGCATCGTTGCTTCAGATTCCTCATATCATTGTCTGTGTAAATAAAATGGATTTGGTGGATTATTCCGAAGCTGAATTCAATAAAGTCATTGATCAGTTTGAAGATTTCTCATCCAAATTATTAGTAAAGGACGTACGTTTTATTCCAATAAGTGCCATTAACGGAGATAATGTCGTCAACAGGTCCACGAATATGGACTGGTACCAAGGCGCTCCATTGTTACACACATTAGAAACCATACACATCAGCAGTGATGTCAATAAAATTGATGCTAGGTTTCCAGTGCAAACTGTGTTACGACCTCAAAACGAATCCCATAGAGATTATCGCGGATATGCAGGAAGAATTGCGAGTGGCGTATTTAGAGTGGGTGATGAAATCACAGTGCTACCCTCCGGATTTACGTCCACTATCAAAAGCATAGACACATTTGATGGACAATTGGAAGAAGCTTATGCGCCCATGTCGGTTTCTATTACCCTCGACGATGACATTGATGTCAGCAGAGGGAATATGATTGTGAGGTCTAACAACAAGCCCGATGTTGTGCAAGACATAGAAGTAATGCTTTGCTGGCTTAACAAAACCTCTTCAAAACCGAGAGAAAAATATACAATTCACCATACGTCCAATCAAGAAACGGCTATGATCAAAGAAATTGTCTATAAAATTGACATCAAATCTTTAGACCGTCATGGTGATGATGAGATGTTGAATATGAATGATATTTGCAAAGTAAAAATCAGGACCACAAAACCATTGATGATCGACACATATCGAGAAAACAGGGCAACAGGAAGTATTATTTTAGTGAATGATGCTACTAATGAAACGGTGGCGGCAGGGATGATTGTATAAGTAAATTAAAACAGGATATTTCATTTTTTTAAAAGAAAAGATAGAGTTGCATAAAACTCATGTTAATTAGTAAAAAATATAAGATATTTAGCATCACAAACACACAAACTTTATAAGACATTACCAATGGAAGATT
Organism: Aquaticitalea sp.; assembly: GCA_041751535.1. Lineage (GTDB taxonomy): Bacteria > Bacteroidota > Bacteroidia > Flavobacteriales > Flavobacteriaceae > JBPOFM01. The sequence continues at coordinate 25,586 of JBGSXJ010000063.1, read as the reverse complement.
ATTTTGAAGGAACTAAATTATATGGAGATGATTTTTCAATTGAAGAAATAAAAAAATGGTTTAAAGAAGAAGAGGAAGGATACGCTGAATTGGATTCAAGAGAATTAAATCTGCTTGATAAAGATATTTATCTATATGAGAATATCAACAGAACACACGGGTTCAGGTATCTTGAAGAGGGGAGGAAATACAAAAATGTTTTAGGAATCGGATCCGCAACCGGTCATGAGTTTTTACCTATTTTAGATAAGATAGAAAACTTATACATTTTAGAACCTTCAGAAAAACTTCAGGGCCTAAAAATAAAAGACAAGAAAATTAACTATGTGAAACCGGAGATTAATGGGAATATGGTCTTTGACGACGGCTTTTTTGATTTGGTAACTTCCATTGGAGTTTTACACCATATACCAAATGTAACCCATGTAATGAAAGAAATTCATCGAACGATGAATACCGATGGAATTTTCTTATTAAGAGAGCCTATTGTTTCAATGGGAGACTGGAGGCAACCACGTTATGCCCTTACTAAAAACGAAAGAGGGCTGCCTATAGGTTTTTTAAAAAAGAACATTCAAATTCTCGGTTTTCAAACCGTTAGTGAAAACTATTGTTTTACACTTTCCACTTTTTTTTCTAGATTAACCAATAACATTTTACGGAAACCAATTTATGCATATAAATATTATGTCCTATTTGATAAATATCTTTCAAATTTTTTGAAATGGAATATAAAATATCACACCAATAATAAATACAGACGACTTTTCCCTCAAGCTGTTTATTTTGTCTTAAAGAAAAAATAATTGGATAAGTCATTTTTATTTCTTTATCCTTAATTAAAAACACATTTATTTTTTTAAGTAATTAAAGATATCTTTTGGGTCAACAAAAGAATTCCATACTGTGAAAAAGATTATAAAGTAGCAATTTAAAAAATGATAAGAAGGATTTTTTTTGTAGCACTATTAACTGGAATTTCACAGATGATATCTTTAGTGTCAGTGGTGTTTTTAAAATCTTTCAATCAATCTTTAGTTTACGATATTGGCAATTATGAATCGCTGATTGCTATTTTTACAGCTATTATTTCATTAGGGCTCCAATTGGTAACGGTTAGGGACATTGCGTTGTCAGATAAATGGAAACAAATACTGACCAATACTCAAAGGGATAGATTTACTTTGTCATTAATTATTTTCCTCTCGGTTTTATTATATGATCTTGTCGTTAAACAATTGGAATTTGAAAATTTATTATTCTATTTTGTCATTCCTCTCATAGCACTAAATGCTGATTATTCATTTTACGGAAAAGGAGAGCCGGAAAGAGGAGCTTTATTGTCTTTTTTAAGAGTCACAATTCTTTCCTTATTTATAATTTTAAGCGCTGTATTTAAAAATCCCTATATTAAAATTTCATTTATACTAACCATTCTTGCAACTTATTTGGTGGTTGGATTACTTTCCTCTCATTTCAATAAGCAGAATTATTTGGTTAAACCTAAATTAGACTTTTACAACTCTTATTTTAAATCGCTAAAGGTAGGGATAGCATCATCAGCATTGGTTTTTTTCGGTTTAGGGATTGTATCATATGCAAGTTTTTTTTATACTGAAGAAGCGATAGCTAATGCTTATCTTGTATTAAAAATTTATGTATTTTATGTTGGGATCAAGCGACTTATGGTTCAGATACTTTTTAAAGAATTGACGAACGACAAACTGGTTATACTAGTTGATCAGATCGGAATTTTAAGTGGTATCAGTGTTATTCTAGCAGTACTTTACTATCCAGAATTTACTATGTCTTTTTTCACGAAAGACTACCAAAAATCATTCAGTTCTGTAATTTATATTTTACCTGCTATTTTTTTTACATCTATATCCTATGCGGGTCCATTACAACTTCTATTCAAAAACAAAGATAAAATTTATTCATCGGGTTTTATCTTAGGAGCTACATGTATTCTAGTTTTAGTATTTATATTTAGTATTGTCGATAACACTGATGAGTCTTACATATATCTCGCGATTTCAATTGGAGAATTATTGGCGATTCTGGTTCATGGATGGGGTATAAACAAATTATCATTTTTTAGAAAGAGGGCATTATATTTTATCCCTTATATTGCGTGCTTATGGTTGCTAAATTATGTTCTAATGATAATAGGTTATAAAATTTTATCTTTAGGATTGTTTTGTGTTGCCGTATTGTGTTATATTTTATATATTTTGAAAAAAGCATCAAGAAAATAATTGTTTGTTAATTATAACAGAATAGAGCGTACCAAAAGACCATTGTCAAGCCCAAAAATACATTAAAACCAGAATACTTCATAATTATAATCATAGTTACGGCGTTGTTTGCTTTTTTTTTATTATCGTGCATAAATTGATTTCATTGTGAATTATTTTTTATAGTTAAGAAACAAACACCCATTGAGGGCTTACACTAAAAATTAAATGAAAGTTTCTAAAAATAGAATTTGTACCATAAGTTTGTTGGTTTTTTTCCTAATCATTTCTACGGGTCATGTTTTAATACAGATATTTTGTATTTTGTTTTTTGGAATTGGAATGACGATCTTGAAAGGAATTGATCGAAACAAAAACTTCAATATCTTCTATATTTTTTTGATTTTGATTTCATTATCACAGCTTTTTTTGATTTATAAAAGTGATTACTCTTTTAATTTTATTCTGAACACAATGTTAATTACACTTATGTGGTTTTTAGCATATTTAGCGCATAACTTTATTGCTAATAGTGTTAAGCTAATAACCATAGGATCTATTGAAAAAACACTTAATATATTCTTCTCATTAAATGTTTTCTTGGTTATTGTTGAATATATTGCTGTTTGTTTTCAAGCAGAATCTATTTTTCCTTTTGGAGTAGAAAGATTTGGTATGTCGACTGGTGATTATTTAAAAGGGTTCTTTGTCAATTCTTCAGTGAATATGGTGATTATGGCCTTCTTTGCAACATATTATTTTTTTGAAAAGAGTTCAATAAAAACAACTATTTCATTAATAGTTATGATGCTTACGACCTATATGAGCGGCATTATTTTAGCGCTTTTAGTTTTAGTAATTTTTGTGTTCTTTATGTTCAATTTTAAGAATAAAATTAAAATTGTATTCGCTATCATTGTAGGTATTTATGTTTTCTCAATCATAAGCCCGGAAAACATTGATTATGTTAAACAAGTTCTTACTGAAAAAATCAATAGCAAAACTGATCCAGCAAGAAAGATTGTTTCCTTTGAACAAACTGCCTCTAATTTTTTTAGCAGCCCTTCATCCTTTTTATTTGGGGAAGGTGGGGGTAAATTTTCTTCGCGCACAGCCTATTTAACAGGAGGGGAATATGTGTCGTGGTATCCAAAGCATTTAGTTTATCGCGGTGAGAAATTTGAGAATAATCATTTCCAACTTTGGAACAATAAGGCATTGAGCATCGCTTTTAGGGATGGCACGGCTAATCAGCCTTTTTCTTTTTATAACAAAATTATCGGAGAATATGGCTTATTGGGTATTCTTTTGTTTTTGGTATACTTATCTTACTTTTTGAAAAAAATGCGTTATTTAACTTATGGGAAACTGATTCTTCCATTAATGTTGGCTTTTTTTTTATTAGATTATTGGTTTGAATACTTCACTGTTATTCTGTTTTTTGAACTATTCATGTTGTTAGACATTAAAAAGAATAAGCAATTTGCGGACTTGAACCCAGGAGAAAAGATTAAAAACTATAGAGCATAATGGCATTCAGGAAATTTGATACTCAAATAATATATTTCTGGTTATTATCGCTCGTAGCTTTTACAATTCCTTTACCTATGCTTTTTAACAACATAGTAGTTATTGTTCTTCTGTCGTTTTGGCTCTTTCTCATTTTTAAACGAGAAACCAAGATTTCAGAATTCAGGGCAATAATAATGCTTATCGTTCCTTATTTGTTAGTGGTTATAGGTGCATTTTATAGTCAAAATTCACATCAGGCTTCTATAGAGTTAATCAAGGGTTTGCCCTTTCTGCTGCTCCCTTTAATTATTTTTACATTGCCATTCAAAATTTGTAGTAATAACCTAAAACAGGTTTTAAAAGGATTTGTTTTGGGGAATATTTTAGTTTGCCTGGTCTTATTGTTCGTTATTCTGGATAAGGTGCTCACTGAACATTTCTCGATTCAAACCCTATATTCTTTAACTCATCAAAGTTTGTCATTACATGTAAAATTGAATGCAATATATCTATCCTTATATATTTCATTAAGCCTTACGGTAGTTTTTTACTTTTTACTCACCACTAGAAAAATTTTATCCGTTAAGTTTAAAGTGATCATTGTCGCTGTGTCATTGTTGTTTTCGTTTATTCTGGTACTTCTTTCGTCCCGGACCGTGATGTTAAGTTGTATTGTTGTCAATTCTGCTATGTTTATTTATTATCAGCTTAAAAAATATAGTTTATTAAAAGTTGTGGCTCAATTTTCATTGGTTATCGTTTTTCTCTCAATTATGATTTTTGCAGTGAATCCGATATTCAAATGGAGGATAGAGTCGATGTTCGATACGCAAGATCAGCGCGTCAGTTCCAACAAGGAGGAGGGTATAAAAATGAGATATAGACTCTGGACTTCATCTCTTGAAGTTTTTAAAGAAAATCGGCTATTTGGCGTGGGAACAGGCGATTTTAAAGATGAATTGGAAAAAGTGTACAAAGACAATAATTACAGAATTCAATATAGACATCATATGAATTCCCATAACCAATACCTATCTTACATTGTAAGTAACGGAATAGTGGGGTTGTTTTTATTCACATTTTACTTATTATATTGTTTTCAATTATTTTATAGAACCAAAAATCCTCTCTCGCTTTTTATATTATTTACAATTGTGTTTTGCTTTTTTACGGAATCCCATCTATATACTAATAAAGGAATTATTCTAGTGGCATTTTTTTTGACATTATTGGTAAAACACGCAAAAGACACAATACAAATCATGCGGAATGAAAAGGACTAATATCTTAATTTTGGCGCAACTGCCACCTCCAGTTCATGGAGCGTCAACTATAAATAAAATTATTGTGGATAGCAAAGTCATTAATGATGCGTTCAATTTAATACCGCTGCCATTAAGCTTCGTTAAAAGTGTAGACGACATAGGTAAAGTGTCTTTCAAAAAACTTTTCTTCTTGTTGAAAGTGATTGTTACCCTAATAAAAACGCTGTTTTCAAGGCAGATCGATTTAGTGTATTTTACACTTTCTCCAATTGGTTTTGCATTTTATAGAGACATTTTGTTAGTGGTCATACTAAAAGCATTTGGTAAAAATATAGTGTACCATATGCACGGAAAAGGAATAAGGGATAGGGTATTAAAGTCTACATCGGATAAATTTATGTATCAATTCGTGTTCAAAAACACACAGGTCATAACCCTTTCAAAAAGCCTAAATAAAGATATAGATTTGATATTCAATGGAACTCCTTATATATTGAACAATGGCATAAAAGTGCATAATATTATAAGAGATGAGTGGACACATGAGAAGCCACTTACATTCGTATTTTTATCCAATTTGGTGCTTTCAAAAGGTATTAAGACTTTTCTTGATGCTATTAAAATAACATACGATAAAGAACACTTTTTTAAAGTAAAGATTATTGGAAACTCGGTTGATTATACCATTGACGAAGCTCAGGTATTTGTTAGAATTAATAACTTGACAAGTTGTGTGAGCGTGTTGGGACCCAAATATGGCAATGAAAAACTTGAGGAACTAATGGAATCAGATGTATTTGTATTTCCCACCGAGAACGATTGTTTCCCATTATCCATATTAGAAGCGATGCAGATGCAACTTCCAATTATTTCAACAAACAACGGTGCAATTCCAGATATTGTTGAAGATGGTGTAAATGGCTACATCGTTCAGGAAGGCAATGCTGAACAAGTTTCGGAAGCAATGATAGCTTACATTGACGATAAGAGCCTAATTTTTCAGCACGGAAATAATAATCTTGAAAAATTCAAAAATAACTATACACAACAACTTTTTGAACAGAACTTCATTAATATAATACATTCGATTTTGTCAAATCTCAAAAGCAAGAATACTTAAATAAATCTCTGATTGAAATTAAATTGGGATTGCGTAGTTTTGTAATAAAATTGGCTAAATTTGCCGCCTTGATATACCTAAAAAGAGAAACTTTCAATGTCCAATCATACAGCTAAAAAAAGTCCATTATCATTATTGGCATAAGACTATATGTGTGGTATCGCGGGATTTATAGGCTTTAATAATGGAAAGGAACTTGCTTTACAGGTTTCAGAAACTCAAAAGCATCGGGGTCCGGATAGTCAGGATGTATGGTCAGATGATTTTGTGGCGCTTTCTCATCAACGTCTTTCTATTATAGATTTAAATGAACGTTCAAACCAACCATTCCATAAGAATGAATTTGTAATTGTTTATAATGGAGAGCTTTACAACTATAAGGAACTAAAAGTTTATTTGCAAAAAACGCATAATTCCACCTTTAAAACGCATTCAGACACAGAAGTAATTTTGGAATATTATATCAAAGAAAATGAGCAGTGCCTTAAAGCTTTTGAAGGAATGTTTTCCTTTGCAATCTATAATAAAACATCAAAAGAATTATTTTTAGCTCGAGATCATTTCGGAATTAAACCCCTGTTCTACTCTACCATCGAAAACAATATCTGTTTTTCGTCCGAACTCAAAACCTTAACTACAATTAATGGTTTCAATAAAACTATAAATAAAACAGCGCTCATCGGTTCGCTGAACTATGTTTGGGTTCCTGGTAACGACAGTATGTTCGAGGGCACTTTCAAATTACCACCAGCTCACTACATGCTTATTTCAGCAGAAAAGGATATCAAAATATCGCGATATTGGGAATTATCAGAACAAAGCAAAATAGAAATTTCAGAAGTCGAAGCCATCTCAAAACTTGAAGAAGTTATTGAGAAATCAATTAAAAAACACATGATTTCCGATGTGCCTGTAAGTTCATTTTTAAGCGGAGGCTTGGATTCTTCCTTAATCTCCGTCATAGCATCAAAATATACAGACAGACTTTCGACATTTACAATTACCACCAGCGAAAAGGATAAAAAAGTAGAGCGTATGCCAGACGATCAGAAATACGCTCGAAGGGTTGCGACAACTCATGATTTTGATCATCATGAAATTAAAATTTCTCCCGATATCGTAAAGTTATTACCAGAAATGGTTAAAACTCTGGATGAGCCAATAGGAGATCCAGCGGCAATCAATACGTTTTTAATTTGCAGAGCAGCTCGTGATAAAGGAGTTAAGGTATTACTTTCGGGAATGGGAGCTGATGAGTTGTTTTTTGGTTATCAAAGACATCGCGCAACATTAATTGCTGTGACCTATAACAAATTGCCTTCAAGTTTTAAATGGGTCGTTTCAAGATCCGTGCAATTGCTTCCCGTGCGCATAAGGCGGCGTGGCATTAAATTCACAAGATGGGCAAAACGTTTTTTAACCTTTGCGTCATTGCAAACGGAAGAAGCGTATATGCGCAGTTTTAGCTATTATGAAAAAAGTGAATTAAAAGGACTTATGAAAGGTAATAACGACAAAGATATTGAGTTGATATATGAGAACCACAAGAAAATCTTCAATTCAAAATATGTTGGCGATACTATCAATCAAATATGTCATACCGACATCCATATGTTTATGACAGGATTAAATCTTACTTATTCTGATAGAGCATCGATGGCGGCGTCGGTCGAGTTAAGGGTGCCATTTATAGATAAAAATGTGGTGGAATTTGCTATGAGCATCCCGAGCCAGCTTAAGTTCAAAAACCGAAAAACAAAATACATCCTCAAAAAAGCAGCGGAAAAACATCTTTCAAATGATATTGTCTACCGAAAAAAAGCTTCCTTTGGAGCGCCTATTCGATCTTGGGTTTCCAATGAACTTAAACCGATGGTTGACGAGTTGCTATCAAAAGAACAGATAGAAAAGCGTGGTATTTTTAACTATGATTTTGTAAATTCACTGATTAAAAATGATAGGGAAGGGAAGGAAGATTATGCTTATCAAATATATCAGCTTTTAACAATTGAGTTGTGGATGAGAGCTTATATTGATTGAGTGCAATACAGGATAAATGATGGAGAAAAGTAAAAACAAGACAGGTGACATTCAAGATTTTTGGAACAAAAATCCCTGTGGGACAAATTTTATAGACTTCGCGATAGGAGAAGAGTTTTTTAGTGAATACGATAAATTCCGTTACGACACCGAAGGTCATATTTTGGAAGAATTGGATAGAACGGACTTTAAAAACAAGAAAGTTTTGGAAATCGGTTTGGGCCAAGGCGCAGATTCCATGCAGATTATTAAAAGAGGTGGGATTTATCATGGTATAGACTTAACGGAGGAATCGGTAAAGCGAGTAAGGACCCGTTTTGAAATTTTTGGTTGTGAATATAAAGAGGTTCAGCTAGTGAACGCCACAAAAATCCCCTACCCCGATAATTATTTTGACATCGTTTATTCACATGGAGTTATTCACCACTCACCAGAGATTGAGTCCATTGTGGATGAAATTTATCGTGTGTTAAGACCAAAGGGAAAGGCAATTATCATGTTATATAACAAAGATTCATTCAATTATTACGTTTCTATTGGGATGTTAAGAAGATTCGGTTTGTTATCATGTTTGGTTTTTCCAGGACTGTCAAAAATCATATCAAGAGCTACGGGCGAACCCGTAGAGAGAATCAATAAGCATCTCTCAAATTATGAGAAAAGCGGTTCTAGTTATCTTAAAATGAAAAATTTCATCCATAAATCCACGGATGGGCCCGATAACGTCTGGACAACCGTTTGGAACAGAAAAAGCGTTGCTAAACTTTTTTATAAATTCAAGCTTACTGATTCCAAAGTTCATTTTTTAAACGAACGACATTTATTGGGATTACAGCGAATGCTTGGAGATAAAACCAAAAGACAATTGGCAAGGAATTATGGCTGGCATCTTTGGAGCTATTTTGAGAAAAAAGAATAAATACAAATGATTTATAAATTACTATTCAAATGAATACACAGAACATGTTGCTTATCGTCCTATTGACAGCTTGTCTTGCTTGCAAAAACGATCCAAAGAAAGTTGAAGGAGACGCTATATATAACGATTCCATAAATACATCAACACCAAGTTTTAAAGATAATGAAATTGAAAAAGCGCTGTACAATGGAACGTTTTTGAAAAATGCGGAAGGTTTCGATGTTGCGGTTTTGGATAACACTATTTATTTGTTTAAAAAAAATCCAACAGATGAAGAAAAGGAAAACCATTTTTTTCTTGAGATCACAAAAAACAATTCTACGTTGCCAACAAAAGACCTTATCCCGGAAGATCTTTACTTTTCTGATAGTTTAAGCAATAATTTTTCTGATGTTGTAGTGTATAAATATGTAATTAAAGAATCAGAAGGGCGATTAAATCTCTTGATAGGTCAATTTAATAGTGATAAGAGAATCTGGCAAACATTTATTCACGCAGACAAACTCAATAACATCGATAGCGATTACAAAAATGAATATTTAAAAAACACCAAAACCAATGTATATTCAAATAATTTTGAATCTGCTTTTGATGAAGGTTATTTTATGAAATCTCTATCAGATTATGATCTTTTATTGAAAAACAATACACTATATTACATAAAGCCTTATGGAGCTATTTCAGATTTAAATGAAAGGTTCTTTCTTCACATTACCTATGAAGACAATGAAAGAAAAGTTATTGATTTTAAACCTTCGGATTTTCAAATTGATAATTTGTTGGGAAATAAATACAGTAATTTTATTGTACTTAAAAAAGAGATTCCAGACAATGGTAAAATAACTGAATTAGGCACGGGTCAGTATGATAAAACCGGACAGATATGGTCAATAGTTTATGAAATTGAAAAACTTTATGATGACATGAATTTTATTTATGATGACCAATATAAGGATATATTGAAATAACAATTTAATTTTATATTTATATTTGCGGACTTCAAGTTTAGAGGACACTTTAGTAAATTTATTTGTTCTGCAAATAAATGCACCAACATTCTAAAATTATTTGAGGTTAAGTTGTCAGCGCATTTTTTGACGTTCAAATCATTATTAAGTTTATGGAACAGAAAATACTTTAGATTTAAAATCCATTCTCTGGTGATTAAAATCAACAAGGAATAAAATCCTTCAAGATTTTAATTGATTTCCCACCTAATTTTAAAAACTTTGCTACCTTAAAGATTACTATATTTCTTGCTAATTCAAGTAAAATTGTAATATTTTTGAAAACTATACAATGTGCTTTAGGGCGGTCTTATAAAATAGCCTAAACAATTCAAACATGGAATGAAACAAGTCATACAAAATTTTAAATCTGGGGAATTATATGTCGATGAGGTGCCCCTTCCTTCAATATCAGAGGGTATGGTTTTGGTTGAAAACAAATATTCCTTAATCAGTTCAGGAACAGAGCGTGGAACAGTCAAAGTGGGCAAAGCCAGCTTAATTGGCAAGGCCAAACAACGACCAGATTTAGTTGCACAAGTACTTCAAAATATAAAAAAAGAAGGGTTAAAAGCTACCATAGATAAAGTAAGAACCAAACTAGATAGCCTAAAAGCCTTGGGCTATAGCACATCTGGTGTTGTAACGGCATCTATGGATACGAGAAATTTGTTTCAGGTTGGCGATCGGGTTGCTTGCGCAGGTCAGGATTTCGCTTCGCACGCCGAAATCGTCTCAATCCCTCAAAATTTAGTGGCTAAAATTCCCGATAATGTTTCTTTTGAAGATGCGAGTTACACCACTTTGGGCGCAATTGCACTTCAAGGCTTAAGGCAAACCGAACCAACATTGGGAGATAATGTGTGTGTGATTGGGCTTGGCTTGTTAGGACAGATAACTACACAGTTATTAAAAGCAAATGGCTGCAATGTATTTGGTATTGATCTATCAAATAGTTTAGTAGACCTTGCAAAAACAATGGGAGCAGATAACGCGATGTTACGAAGCGATTCGAATTTATTAGCAACAATTGATGATTTTACAAACGGCTACGGTTTTGACAGCGTCATTATCACAGCTGCAGCCCCATCAAACGACCCTATAGAGCTATCAGCAGTAATAGCGCGTAAAAAAGGAAAAGTAGTTGTGGTTGGAGCCGTAAAAATGGACATACCTAGAGATCCACATTTCTACAGAAAAGAATTGGAATTGCGTATGTCTTGCTCCTACGGACCTGGACGCTACGATGTAAATTATGAAGACAATGGGCAGGATTATCCTTATGCATATGTCCGATGGACAGAGCAACGCAATATGGAAGCTTTTCTCAAATTAATTTCAAATGGAAGCGTCAACCTAAAACCCCTGACCACGCATATTTTTGACATTATCGATGCAGAGAAAGCTTACGACATTGTTTTGGGCAAAGTCGAAGAACCTTCGATAGGCATTTTATTAAAATATGATGAAGGAAACTCCGAAAAAGAAATCTCAACCTTCAAAATCAACACAAATCAGGTTAAAAAAATTAATGTTGGTTTTATTGGTGCCGGAAGTTTCGCCCAGAGTTATTTAATACCCAATGTAAAATCTGCTGGGGCGTCATTAGATACAGTTGTTACTACCAAAGGTATTACATCAAAAAATGTGGCCGAAAAATTCGGTTTTAACAACACATCTTCCAATGTTGACGATATAATGGGCAATGCTGGAATCAATACAGTTTTTATTGCAACCCCACATAATTCTCACGCTAACTATACTATTGAAGCTTTAAAGGCGAATAAGAATGTTTTTGTTGAAAAGCCACTCGCAATGAACCAAGAGGAGCTGCTAGCTGTTGAGGATGCTTATAAAGCCTCAAGCGGCAAGCTTATGGTGGGTTTTAACCGAAGGTTTGCAGAGGTTTCAAAAACCATCAAAAAAGCATTCGAAAACCTAAACGAACCCATATTTGTTAATATTCGGGTGAATGCTGGGTTTATTCCCAAAGAGCATTGGACTCAGAACCCAGAACTTGGTGGTGGCCGAATTATTGGAGAGATGTGTCACTTCATCGATTTGATGCAGTATTTTACGGATTCAGAACCGATTAAAGTATATGCAGATTGCATCAATACTGCGAATGAAAAAATGAAGGCAGACGATACCATATCAATTATTGTCAAATTTAAAAACGGCGCCATAGGAACCCTTAATTACTTATCTAATGGCGATAAATCTTTACCAAAGGAAATGATCGAGGTTTTTGGAGGCGGTAAAACAGGGCGAATACATGATTTTAGATCGGGTGAATTGCATGAGAACAACAAAACAACAAAGCTTAAATCAGCATCCAAAGGTCATAAACAAGAAGTTGATGCTTTCCTATCATCCTTAAATGAAGGGAAAGAAAGCCCAATAAGTTTTGAATCAATAAGCCTTACCACTCAAACAACATTTAAAATAATCGATAGCTTAAATACTGGATTGCCACAAAGCTTAAGTTAAGACCCTGCTACAAGACCTTCAATAGAATAATAAATTGACAAGGCATTGGTCGTAAATACTTGTTCTAACAATAATTTTAATTGTTATTGCAGATCAAAAAAACATGAAAAAAAAAGCAGTCATAATCATCGGTATTATTCTTCTACTTGATTTAGCCTGTCTCGTATTTTTTGGAAAATCTTACACCAAGCTCGTGATATTACCTCCTTTTTTCTATGCTCACGATGTCATTTTAACTGGGTTGACAGTTGTTAGCATATGGTTCTTTAACAAGGATAATCGAATACCAAGTTTTGAACTTTTGTGCGCCTTTGCAATCCTTTATCTTTTTAGTTCTTTTTATAAAATAAATTTTGATTTTTCACAGAGTTATGTGGTATTAAGACAATTCATGATTTTTGGCTATGGGGCATCCATTTATATTATAATGAACGCCTTGTTTGGGGTGACATGGATTAAGCAAAATAGCTCAAGGTTCATCATGTATTTTGCGGCACTATGCATTGCTTGCCAAGTTGCCTATACGTTTTATCTTCTTTTAGTGAGGTCATCACATGTTTTTTTCGAGAGAAATTATCTGTCTCCTATTATCATTATGGGCTTTTTAATTGCAGCAAGTTTTGTATTGACATTTGTAAGTGGCAAGTTTAAAAAAAATGTACTTTTTCTAGTCATTTTTTTAATATCATTCTCTACCGGCCATGACTCTACATATTTGAGTTTGGGATTGATATATTTTGGGTATTTTTTTATCATTAGCCCAAGATCATTCAAGATTGCGATTTCAGTTATTCTATTATTTGGAGGAATAGCTGCAGTAATTTTTCTCCCATCTTTTACAGATGTTAACGTACAGTGGCGATTATTGTATTGGAAGGATTCCTTATTAAGAATAACCAACAACTTCGTGGTTTTTGGTGATGGATTTGGTGTGCCTTACGCATCGGATGACACCGTATTAAAATTAAATGAACTCTACCCAGACACAGTGTATAGCCCAAAAATTATAGGAGACGAGAAATACCTTACCGCTCCTCATAACTCGTTTATAACTATGGCAATTCACACAGGCATAATCTCAATCATACTTTTTCTTTATCCCTTAAGAACCCTTTTTTATAATAAAAAGCTAATATTGGATAAGGAAATTTTATTTTTGTCGTTAAGTTTATTGGGAATCATGGTATTTTCCTCTTTTAATGTCGTTTTGGAATTACCACATTCGTCTTCAATATTCTGGATCGTATTTTTTAGCTTAATACTTAAATTATCAGAAAAAGTTGAGTCACCATCATATCAAAGAGAGCTTTTATAAACTAAAAAAGTATTGTGAAACGGAACAGTTTAAAGGCTGGGATCCGTATGATGGGTTGAATAGCTGGGTTATTCAAAAGACGTTTTTAGGTCAATCACGTTTTTTTAGATTGGCGTGGATTCAACTTTTCAAAAGAAGCCCAATTAACTTAAGGACTTTATTTGGAGTCCATAAAGCTTATAATCCAAAAGGACTTGCATTGTTTTTGACAGGTTATTGCAACTTGTACAAAGCAGAAAATAACAAGGACTACTTTAATCAAATAAACAGTCTTGCGAAACAAATCATAAGCCTTAAAACCGAAGGCTATTCTGGGGCGTGTTGGGGCTATAATTTTGACTGGCAAGCGAGAGCATTTTTTCAACCGAAACACACACCAACTGTTGTAGCTACCACTTTCATTGCCGAGGCACTGTTGGAGGCCTATGAAATCACTAAAAATGAGGTATATCTTCAAACAGTTATCAGCGCGACTTCATTTGTTTTAAATGACCTGAACAGGTCTTATGATGAGGATGGCGATTTCACATTCTCCTATTCTCCATTAGACAATACCCAAGTTTATAATGCTGGACTCTTGGGTGCAAAATTATTGAGCCTAACCTATAAATATACCAAAGAAGACACCTTGCTACAATGTGCCCGAAAAGTGGTATCATATGTTTGTAAAAAACAAAAAAAAGATGGTTCTTGGACATACGGCACATTGCCTTTCCACCAATGGATTGACAATTTTCATACGGGCTATAATTTAGAATGCATCCATATATATAAGCAAGTATCAAAAGACAAATCTTACGACGACAATTTAAAAAAAGGGATGGATTATTATTTACAGACTTTCTTTACATCAGAAGGCATATCAAAATATTATAACAATCAAACATTTCCGATAGACATACATGCTCCATCTCAACTGGTGGTAACGCTTTCCAAATTTGGAAATTTTCATGAAAACCGAGAACTAATTGACAAGGTTTTAAATTGGACAATAAATAATATGCAATCATCCAAAGGGTATTTTTATTATCAAAAAAAGAAATACAGCACATCAAAAATTCCATATATTCGCTGGGCACAAGCTTGGATGTTTTATGCCTTTAGTTATTACATTTTAGAATTAAATGAGAATGAGTAGAATAAGTATTTTAAATACCATAATTGATAATTTATCGACCCAAGAAACACTCCAAATTATTGAGAACAGCATCATAAATGGCAAGCAGCTACATCATGTGGTCGTAAATGCCGGCAAAATTGTAGACTTGCAATCGGATTTGCAATTGAGAAAAAGCGTTAACGAAAGCGATTTGATCAATGCCGATGGACAAGCGGTAGTTTGGGCTTCAAGATTTTTAGGACAGCCTTTAAAGGAACGAGTTGCAGGTATTGATTTAATGACGAGCTTGGTTGAAATGGCGCATCAAAATAAGCACAAAATATTTCTTTTTGGTGCCAAAGAAGAGATTGTAAAAGAGGTAGCAGATATATATTCAAAAAAATACTCCAAGGACATTATCGCTGGCTACCGAAATGGCTATTTTAACATTGAAGACGAGCAGGACATCGCAAAGGAAATAGCAGATAGTGGTGCCCAAATACTCTTCGTAGCAATCAGTTCACCAACCAAAGAAAACTTTCTCTATCATAACAAAAATTTGCTTAACAAAGTCAATTTCATAATGGGTGTTGGAGGCAGTTTTGATGTGATTGCCGGAAAGGTAAAGCGTGCTCCACTGTGGATGCAAAACGCAGGTCTGGAATGGTTTTATAGATTTTTGCAGGAGCCGAAACGAATGTGGAGAAGATACCTCGTTGGTAATTCTAAGTTCATTCTATTAACCTTCAAGGAGAAATTTAAGAAAAAGTCTCAACACTAAAATTTTCAAGGTTTTTTCTTATATCACCGCCTTCATCCTTCCCAAAAGCGTTTTAATAACATTTCGAAATCAACTATTTCATCTAACTTCCTTATTTTTGCAACTCTAAAAATATCAGAATATATGAAAATATCAGTAATAGGAACAGGTTATGTCGGTTTGGTAACAGGAACTTGCTTGGCAGAAACCGGAAATGAAGTGCTTTGTATCGATATTGATGAAAACAAAGTCAAAAAAATGCAAGATGGCGAAGTGCCCATTTACGAACCACATTTAGATGTATTATTTGAAAGAAACATAAAAGCCAATCGCTTAAAATTTTCAACATCATTACAGGAGGGGTTAGATTATGGCGACATCATCTTTCTTGCTTTACCTACCCCAGAAGATGAAGATGGTTCAGCCGACCTCTCATACGTTTTGGGAGCAGCCAAGGATATTGGGAAATTATTAAAAAGTTACAAGGTAATTGTTGATAAAAGCACTGTGCCAGTTGGTACTGCCGACAGGGTACGTGAGGCTATTTCCAAAGAAACGGACGTAGAGTTTGACGTAGTCTCCAACCCGGAATTTTTAAGGGAAGGTTTTGCCGTCGATGATTTTCTTAAACCAGAACGTATCGTTATTGGTTCGAGTTCCGAACGCGCATCCCAATTAATGGAGAAACTTTACAAACCGTTTGTACGATCTGGCAATCCAATAATTTTTATGGACGAAAAATCTGCCGAACTCACCAAATATGCCGCAAATTCATTTTTGGCAACCAAAATCACTTTTATGAACGAGATCGCCAATTTCTGTGAATTGGTAGGTGCCGATGTCGATAAAGTTAGAGCTGGTATGGGAACTGATTCTCGCATAGGGAAACGTTTTTTATTTCCAGGAATTGGATATGGTGGTTCATGCTTTCCAAAGGACGTGAAAGCTCTACATAAATCAGGAAAAGACAGTGGCTATCAATTTGGTATATTGGATTCTGTCATCAAAGTAAATGATGTTCAAAAAACAATATTAATACCGCGTATTGAAGCTTATTTTGATAACGATCTCAAAGGAAAAACTTTTGCAATTTGGGGATTGGCCTTTAAACCCGAAACCGATGATATCCGTGAAGCCCCTGCATTGTACATGATTGACGACTTGTTATCCAAAGGCGCAATTATAAAGGTATTTGATCCAGAAGCAATGCCAAATGTAAAACGTAAATATGACGACAAAATAGAATTTGCTTCAAACATGTACGACGCAACAAAATCGGTGGATGCATTGATAATTTGTACAGAATGGAGTATATTTAGAACGCCAAATTTTGCAAAACTAAAAAGTGAAATGAAAAACCCAGTGATCTTTGATGGACGTAATTTATATGATTTGGAAGAGGTACAGAAGGAAGGATTTTATTATAGTTCAATAGGTAGAAAATCGGTAAATCATGTCTAAAAAAGTTTTGATTACAGGTGCAGCCGGCTTTTTGGGTTCGCACTTATGCGACAGATTCATTAAGGAAGGTTTCTACGTCATTGGCATGGATAATTTTATCACAGGAGATAAAAAAAACATTAGCCATTTGACAAACAACCCTAATTTTGAGTTTATTGAGCACGATGTAACAGAGTTTATTGAGATTGAAGGAGAATTGGATTATGTGTTACATTTTGCATCACCGGCAAGTCCTATCGATTATTTAAAAATACCCATTCAAACATTAAAAGTCGGGGCATTAGGCACACATAATTTGCTGGGATTGGCGAAGGCAAAGAATGCTAGACTATTGATTGCTTCAACATCAGAAGTGTATGGCGATCCTTTGGTACATCCACAAACTGAAGAATATTACGGCAATGTAAACACCATCGGACCAAGAGGGGTTTATGATGAGGCCAAACGTTTTCAAGAATCGATAACCATGGCCTACCATCGATTTCATGGATTGGAAACCCGTATAGTACGAATTTTTAACACGTATGGACCTAGAATGCGCCTTAATGATGGCCGCGTGATTCCGGCATTTATGGGACAAGCATTGAGAGGCGAAGACATTACCGTTTTTGGTGACGGTTCCCAAACACGCTCTTTTTGTTATGTAGACGATCAAGTTGAAGGGATTTTCAATTTGTTGTTCAGTGATTATTCATATCCAGTAAATATCGGGAACCCTCATGAAATAACCATTAAGGATTTTGCAGAGGAAATCATTAAATTAACAGGCACAGACCAGAAAATTATTTACAAGCCTTTACCTGCTGATGATCCCATGCAAAGGCAGCCTGACATTACATTGGCAAAAAAACTATTGAATTGGGAGCCAAAAGTCGATAGGGCTGAAGGCATGAAAATCACCTACGATTATTTTAAAAGTCTATCCGCGGAGGAACTTAATAGAAGTGAACATAAAGATTTTGTGAAACATATAAAAAGATGAATTGAGTTTATTTAAGCAGGGTCGTTATTCGGGATATTTAAGACCACTATCTTACTTAATTGATTTAAGTATTATTAATGGCCTGGGCATCCTGTTTTATTTTAAAACCATTGACCCCATAGTTTTTATAGCCTTCATCTCATTGGCATGGATTGTCCTTTCGGTATTTTCAAAATTTTACGAAGTCTATCGGTTTACACGTGAAGTCACTATTTTTTCCCTCACCATTCGTCAAATGGTTTTGTTCTTGCTGGTTTTATTTGCCTTTTCGGGCTATAATCACAATTTGAATATTTACCCATCTACCATTTTCAAATACGTACTGATCGTTTTTATATGTATTACAGGTTTAAAATTTGCTATTTATTATTTACTTCAGAAATATAGAACTGAGTTTGGAGGTAATTATAGAAAGACAGTAATATTTGGCGCCACTAAAAAGACATTCGCCCTTCAAAATTTCTTCAATAAAAACCCTGAATATGGTTACATCCATAAAAAAACCTTCAATTTTCGCGAAAAAAGGGAGATGAGCCTTCAGGAATGCTTTAACTATATTCGTAGAGAAGGGATTGATGAAATCTATTGTTCAATATCAGAACTTACAAATGCCCAAATCAATGAAATTGCGGATTTTGCCGACAACAATTTAAAGATCTTAAAATTCCTTCCGGATAACAAGGAGATTTATTCAAAAAAACTCAAGTATGAGTATTATGATTATATACCAATACTTTCTCTTCGAAATATCCCGTTGGAAGAGTCAATTAACTTGGTATTAAAACGTTCTTTCGATATCTTTTTTTCCAGCATGGTGGTGGTATTCATATTGTCTTGGTTAACACCATTAATTGCCATAGCCATTAAACTTGAATCAAGAGGGCCTGTCTTTTTTAAACAATCTAGAAACGGTTTTAACTATAAGGAATTTGATTGTTATAAGTTTCGTTCTATGAATCCAAACAAAGAGGCACATTTGTACCAGGCTACCAGAGGTGATGATAGGGTTACCAAAATAGGAAGGTTTATAAGAAAAACCAGTATTGATGAACTGCCACAGTTTTTTAATGTGCTTTTTGGTGATATGTCTGTCGTGGGTCCAAGGCCACATATGGTTAGTCATACGAGCGTTTATGCCAAGCGAATCGATAAATTCATGGTCCGTCATTTTGTCAAACCAGGCATTACTGGGTTAGCACAGATAAGTGGTTTTAGAGGTGAGATAGAATCAGATAAAGATATTATTGGCCGCGTCAAATACGATATCTTTTATATTGAGAACTGGTCACTGCTTTTAGACTTAAAGATTATAATAAGGACCTTTATTAATGCTGTAAAGGGAGAAGAAAAGGCTTATTAAAGCACTTTCATGAATGCTTTCAATTGCGTTTCAAAATTGAAATTTTCTATTGCAGTTTGTTTTATTTTTGACCTTAACCCAAAATGTAGATCGGATTTTTTTATTTTTGAGAGAACCCTGTTTAGGGCTTTATAATCTCCGGGACTTGCTATCCAGCCCATTTGGTGCTTTTTAATCAACAATTCTCCTTCACCACCTCCAAAATAGAGCATTGGAAGACCTAATAAGGCATATTCAAATATTTTTGAGGGCACAGATCCATAAATGCGATTGAGCAACGGAATAATGGCCAAATCATAACCAAGCAGTTCGTTATGCAGCTCCAGTCTTGAAAATTCTCCATGGTATGATATCGGGAGCTCAGGATGTGTAGAAATAAATGTCTCAATTTTTTTCCTTTCAGCTCCTGAACCATAAATATGAAATTCATATCCGTGATAGTCCAAAGATTCACACAGCTTTAAAACTCCTTGTGCCACTCCCAACAAGCCCGCATAAACAATTTTTATTTTTTCCTGATCTGAACCATGTTGAATATGGGCTTCGGGCGTATTAAAAGTTGGATAATTTCTATATAAGAAGACTTCTTTATGAGGAAACAAGGACGTAACATGGTGCAATATTTCTTCGCTTTGCCCAAGTACCAAATCAGCTTTATGATAATTGAATCGCTCAATTTTTTCCAATATGCGGTAACTGAAATTATTTTTCAAGGATCCCAACTCCAAACCAGCGATTGGCCATAGATCGCTGACGTTTAAAATAAGCATTCTATTTCGCGATTTCAAAAAACACATACAGGTAAAAGCAACCAACAGAGGTGGTGACTGCATAATCACTGTTTGTGGAATTTTGTTCCAAAGGAAAAACCATGCCAAACTGATGCTATAAGAAAACATCGCAAGCAACCGAAGAAATTTATTTTTGGAATTGCTTGCAAAAAGCCATAATCGGTCAATTTTAATACCGTTTTCGACAGATGTATGCCTGAATTTATTACGGTAGGCTTCAAAAATCTGACCTGTTGGATAATTGGGTAATGGCGTGATGACCGACACCTTTATTTGCTGCTGGACCAATCCTTCTGCCAAATGAAACATCCTGTTGGATGCGGCTCCCGTCTCCGGCGGAAAATAACTGGTTATGATAAGCAGCTCTTTCACCCGAGTTGATAAATATTAACCAAATGGTCCACTATACGCTCTGCAGCTTTTCCGTCCCACAGTTCTGGAATTTGTCCTGTTTTCCATGTTTTGGAAAGTAATGCCTCAAAGGTTTCTTCAATTTTTTCAGGATCATTGCCAACCAATATGTTGGTTCCTATTTCGCACGTTTCAGGTCGCTCGGTATTCTCTCTTAATGTGATGCAAGGCACGTTCATTACGGTTGTTTCTTCTGTTATACCTCCAGAATCCGTTAACATGGCAAAGGCATGTTTCACCAAATAATTAAATTCCAAATACCCCAATGGTTCTACATAATGGAGGTTTGGGAAATTTAAATCCAAATCTTGCAATAGTTTTTTTGTTCTTGGATGCACCGGAAAAATGATTGGATAGTCTTTCCCAAGTGTCACAATTTGGCTAATTAATGCCTTTAATTGTGCTTCTTCATCCACATTGCTTGGTCTATGCAGGGTCATCATCATGTATTTTTTCTCCTCTAATCCCAAATCATTCCAAAGCTCGGGTTGTTTCAAGCGGTGTTCGTTTTTACGAAGCGTATCGATCATGACGTTGCCAACAAAATAAATTTGGTCGTCAGTAAAACCGAGTTTTTTCAGATTGGTATTGGCATAGGTTGAGGTAGTAAAAAAATAATCGGTCAAACTATCGGTTACCATTCTGTTGATTTCTTCTGGCATACGCAAATCACCTGAACGAATTCCTGCTTCAACATGTGCTACTTTTACTCCTTCTTTTTTGGCAACTATTGCGCAGGCCATGGTTGAGGTGACGTCACCAACCACCATTACCAAATCGGTAAAGTTTTGTTGAAGTTCTTTCTCAAAACCAATCATGATTGCCGCTGTTTGTTCTGCTTGCGTTCCACTTTTTACTTCCAAATTAACATCCGGAAACGGAATGTTCAGTTCTTCAAAAAACGTATCGCTCAAATTTTTATCGTAGTGTTGGCCTGTGTGCACCAAACGAAAATGAATATCGAATCCTTGTTGTTTTTTTTGTTTTATAGCATCAATGATTGGCGCTATTTTCATAAAATTTGGTCGTGCTCCAGCAACAATAGTAATAATCATATAGAATGTTTTAACAGCGATGAAAACTGTTTGAGTTTACCACTTTTTGAACGCTCCAGTCGTTCAATTCGTTCAAAAATTATGGTAAGGCCTTTTTCAAGGTAATGTTCCATCGCGCTTATTATCGTTTGTGTCTTTTCTTCAGAAAGTTCAATTGAACTCACATATTGTATTTTAAATGTGTCTAATTTAAGCTGATGGATTACAAATTCTTTCACATTACCATCGTCTTCAACAATGCTTTTGGTGATATAATAAAATGTTAAACCAGCTGCTTTTTTTCCGCTTGGCAAAATAGCGATATCATTGGTTCTTCCCAACAATTTTTCGAGAATTGGCTGTTTTAAAGTGCTTTTTTTTGAAAGTGTACCAATATCGCCAATATCATACCTGATAAATGGATGCGCTTTATTATAAAATGAGGTAATAACCACACGCCCTTCTTCTCCACGAGGTATTGAGTTTCCTTGCGAATCCACTATTTCCACAAATAGTGTTTCACTGTTAACTTGCCAATCGCCTTTTGGATTTTGAAATGCGATGAGGTCCAGTTCAGAAGCACCATACTCATTTATGACGGGAACACCAAATTGGGTTTCCATAACAATTTTGTCATCATCAAACAGCATTTCTGATGTCACAATACAGGCTTTCAAAGTCGGACATATGGAAGTTAGGACGATCCCCTTTCGGTCAAGAAATTTGGCAAATTGTACAATAGAACTTGTATAACCATTTAAGTAATCGAAGGAGGTTTTCTGGAATTTTTTCAAATACCGTTCAAAAGCGACATCGCTCAAATCAAACACCGAGAAACGGTAGCGTTTGCTTAAGGTGTCTTTAAAACGCTCTTTGTAATAACCAATTGTATCTAATGGGATTCCGTAAAAACGTGCTTGTTTGGACGAATTGAAATCCAATCCAAACCAATTAAAACGATCTTGGATAAGTGCCCAAGTCATGGCATGGCAAAACTTGTCTTTCGCAAAAATAAAAGGGTCTCCAGCCGAACCTGAAGTTTTATTGACATACACATTGTTTGGTGCAAAACCATCCGAAAGGCGTATTTTTAAAGGCTGTTGTAGATCTCGCTTGGTCATCACAGGGATAGAATTCCAATCATTTGGATTGGCATCTTTGACCAAGGATTTATAGAAGGCATTGTGTTTTAGATGGTATTGACTGATGGCCTGCTTTTGTTGTTCAATATATGCATTGAAATCAGCATCATTCTTCTCCTGAATTCCTTTCAGGGCCAATCTCGCTTTCTTTATTGGAAAGCCATTAAGACGCAAGGAAAGATCGAATAATTTCAACGGGAATACGGATATTTTTAGTAAAGGAAAGAAAAAAAATTCGTGATTTGGCGGCATAAACTTTATTTTTGCACAAACACACAACTATGAACATCCTAATTCTAGGTTCTGGCGGAAGAGAACACACTTTTGCTTGGAAAATCAATCAAAGTCCATTATGTAAACAGCTTTTTGTGGCGCCCGGAAATTCAGGAACCGCACAAATCGCTCAAAACATAGACATCAGCCTATCAGATTTTGAAGCGATAAAGACCTTGGTGATTTCAAAAAATATTGACATGGTCGTGGTTGGGCCCGAAGATCCATTGGTACAAGGAATTCATGATTTCTTCTTGCAGGATGAAACCTTGAAAAATGTCGCAGTTATAGGACCTCAAAAAGCCGCTGCACAATTGGAAGGCAGTAAGGAATTTGCCAAACAATTCTTGATTCGACACAACATTCCAACGGCAGCCTACCAAAGTTTTAATGCAGATAGTTTAGAAAAAGGGTACAAATTTTTAGAAACCTTGAATCCTCCGTTTGTATTAAAGGCAGATGGGCTTGCGGCAGGAAAAGGTGTTGTGATTTTAAACGATTTGAATGAAGCCAAGACGGAACTAAAACATATGTTGATTGATGCCAAATTTGGACAAGCGAGCAGCAAGGTTGTCATAGAAGAGTTTCTTGATGGTATTGAGTTGAGTTGCTTTGTATTGACAGATGGAAAACATTACAAGTTGCTTCCCACAGCCAAAGACTACAAACGTATTGGCGAGGGGGATATTGGATTGAATACAGGAGGCATGGGTGCAATTTCTCCTGTGCCATTTGCAGATGAGGCCTTTATAAAAAAAATTGAAGAGCGTATTGTAAAACCTACGATTTTGGGCCTACAAAATGATAATTTGCCGTATAAAGGTTTCGTTTTTATTGGATTGATCAAAGTAGGAGAGGATCCAAAAGTCATTGAATACAATGTACGAATGGGTGACCCGGAAACCGAGGTGGTGCTTCCAAGAGTTAAAAATGATTTGGTAGACTTGTTTACAGCGGTATCAAATCAAACATTAAACGAAATAGATATTGTAATTGATGATCGTGCGGCAACTACCGTAATGTTGGTGTCAGGAGGTTATCCCGAGGCCTATGAAAAAGGAAAAGAAATTACTGGTCTGGAATCTATAACCGAGTCCATCGTATTTCATGCTGGCGCTCTTTTAAAAGACAATAAAACAGTAACCACTGGAGGCCGTGTTATGGCAATTACGTCATTTGGTTCCACCTATCAAGAGGCCATAAAAAAATCTTATCAATCAATAGAAAAACTACATTTTGATAAGATGAATTATCGTAAGGATATTGGTTTTGATCTATAGATATGAATGGGAAGAAATGCTTTTATCTTCTTCATTGTTATCGTTATATTTTTTTAATTGAAGCATCCAATACACAAAAGCGACCATTCCAATAATGACAAACATCCAAGACATAAAGTTGGCTACCCACCAATTAGTAAGCTGGAGTTCCCTTAAAGCATCAAAAGGGACAAATAGTATGTTTACAAACAAATCCTGGATCGCGTAAAAAAAATCTTTCATATGTAGATATTTATTGTTTTTTAAAGGTCAAATGCAATCCCTCTATCTTCATTGGTGTTTATGCTTCCAAATCCCGGCGATTTCATCAGTTTTAATTTTATGTTTTATAATCAGATACAGTGTCCCAACAATTTCGGATCCAATAAAATCCATGACAGGAACATGTCATTGCAATTAATATTATATTTACCGTACAAAATTACATTTTTATTTTTTGATAATGAAGTGATTTGATCTTTTTACGTTTAAGCGAACATTAGCTATTTTTAGTAAATGGAAAAGGTTTAAATCACTTCAAAAAATAATTAGTAACTTAAATTTCCGAATCAAGCTAGATGATTTCAAATTTTTTCAGTCAATCAAAGCCCATTCATTTTGTAGTTATAAGCACCTTGCTTCTAATGGTTTTTGTGGCGTCAAAAATGTATGTATTGCATGAGCCATTGTCATTTGAGATGATCGGAAGACAAGCTTTTTATTTTTTAATTGTTTTATCCTCGCTTTTCATTCTCGATTTCTTCGCCAGTAGAAACAGCCTTACCAAAAAGAATAGTTATAAGTTATTGTTGTTTGGGCTTTTTATGGCTATGTTACCCGAAACATTATTGAATTCAAAAACCTTAATGGCCAACTTCTTTATCTTGTTGGCTTTGCGCCGAATTCTCAGTTTGCGAACAGATAAGGATATCAAGAAAAAGCTGTTCGATGCCGCATTTTGGATCAGCGTTGCCAGCTTACTATACTTTTGGGCCGTGCTATTCTTCTTCTTGATATTTGCTGCCTTGTTTCTGTATTCAATCATAAACATCAAGAATTGGTTGGTGCCGCTCACGGGCATGTTGGCAGTTGCTATAATTTGGGTATGT
>JBGSXJ010000062.1:0-7426 GCA_041751535.1 Aquaticitalea sp. | reverse complement strand
AACAGCCACAAGGGTGTTGTCAAACACTGTAAAAAGTGCATAACTACCGGCTATAAATGCCATGACCGCAGTAAAGAAAACGGTAGCGCCAATACCAGCATATTTGTTTTGTTCGCCATTGGAACAATTTTTCAGAATATCGCTGTCTGAACCAGAACAAAGGATGAAGAAATTTTTTAACATAACGAAGTCGATTTTTGATTGATTGACTATTAGAACGTAAAAGTGTATAAATTGTTACATTATTACAAATGAGAAGTTTATCATACGGGCTTTCTAGCTATTTCATTTAATACACAAATTCCCTTATCTTTGCTCACAGTAAACAAGAATTCCCAAAATGAACAAACTGATTATTACACTTTTGTGTGGCTTTATATTTTCGATTACAGCATCTTCCCAAACCATTCTCGATTTGGTCAATAAGGTGAATTTAGATACCTTATCCCTAAAGGTGAATGAATTTTCGGGTGAGTTTCCTACTGTGGTTAATGGCAATACGGTAACGATTCTTAACAGACAGCAAAACAACAATGATGTGGCTGCCGAGTATATCAAACAAGAATTCATGCAACTCAACAATCTCATGATTAACGATCAGGTTTATAGTACCAACGGACGAAACATCATTGCCACCCAAATCGGAAAAACCAACCCCAATAACATTTACATTATCTGTGCACATTACGATTCTGTTGCCAACTATTGTGCTGACGACAATGCCAGCGGGACCATTGCAGTACTGGAGATTGCGCGTATTTTGTCAACACAATGTGTAGATAATACCATTGTATATGCACTTTGGGATCAAGAGGAAATAGGATTGGTTGGTTCCAATTTTTATGCACAGCAAGCAGCAGCCAATGGAGATTACATCCTTGGGGTTTTGAATATCGATATGATGGGTTATGACGGGAATGATGACAATGATTTTGATATTGATGTCCGTAATATTGCAAATTCTGTAGCGATGAAAGATGATATCATTTCCGTTTTGAATGATCCAACTTATGGGTTTAGTTTAAATGTCAATGTGGTTAATCCCGGAACTACCGCAAGCGATCATGCAAGATTTTGGAATCAGGGTTATTCAGCAGTGTTACTTGGAGAATCTTGGGAGACTAATGATAGAACACCGTTTTATCATTCTTCGGGCGATCGGTTCAGCACATTTAATTTACCTTACTACCACGAACTGACAAAACTTATTATGGCATATATGGCCACCAAAGCAGGCTTGGTTAATGTGGACAATCGTATTACCGCCACAACCACTACATTGAGTTCCAATCAAAATTCAGCCAGTTACCAATGGATCAATGACGATACCAATACACCAATTTCCGGAGCTACAAACCAATCCTTTTCTCCAACAGAAGAAGGAAATTATGCTGTGGAAGTGAGTGTTGGCACTTGTACGGAAAGAAGCGAAGCTTATCCTTTTTTTACACTTGAAATCAATTCCTTCACAGAAGGCGAACTGAATATTTATCCCAACCCTGTAAAGAATAATGTACATATCGATCTGCCAATCGCCACAGATTTAAGAATTAACCTTTTTGATATTGCCGGAAAATTGGTAATGAGCACGACAGTTCATAACAAAACCAATACCATCAGCATGAAAAATTTATCAAAAGGCATCTATTTTTTGAATGTTAAATCTGCCGACAAATCAGGAAATTTTAAGATTGTAAGGGAATAAAATTTCTATAAAAAACAAAAAAGCATCCGTTCAAGATTTAAAAATGAACGGATTTTTTATTTGTATTCGTTTCAGGATTTTGTCGTGATAGTTCAGTAAAGTATTTATAAAACAAAGGGATCGTTTGTATTCCTTTTAAATAATTCCATATTCCGAAATGTTCGTTCGGTGAATGGATGGCATCACTATCCAAGCCAAAACCCATCAAAATAGTTTTGCTTTTTAGCTCTTGTTCAAAAAGGGACACAATAGGAATGCTGCCTCCGCTTCGTTGCGGAATGGGCATTTTTCCAAATGATTCTTCATAGGCTTTAGATGCGGCTTGATATCCAATACTGCCAATTGGAGTCACATATCCTTGACCACCATGATGAGGTTTTACTTTTACGGTAACGCCATCAGGAGCAAGGCTTTCAAAGTGGTTTTTGAATAATTCGGTGATCTCCTCCCAATCTTGATTAGGCACTAATCGCATAGAGATTTTGGCATAAGCCTTACTGGCAATGACTGTTTTTGCACCTTCGCCTATGTAACCGCCCCAAATGCCATTGACATCCAAGGTTGGCCTGATAGAGTTGCGTTCATTCGTGCTATAGCCTTTTTCACCATAAACGACTTTAATATCCAGCGCTTTTTTGTATTTCTCTAATGAAAAAGGCGCTTCTGCCATCAATTCTCTCTCTTGGGCGGAAAGGTTTTCCACTTTATCATAAAATCCAGGAATGGTAATATGGTTGTTGTCGTCATGGAGTGATGCAATCATTTTTGCCAGGATATTGATCGGGTTGGCCACCGCACCACCATATAATCCGGAATGTAAATCTCTATTAGGACCTGTTACTTCCACCTCTACATAACTCAATCCACGTAACCCAGTGGTGATGGATGGCGTGTCTTTTGAAATCATGCCTGTATCAGAAATCAAAATGACATCGTTTTTGAGTTTTTCTTGATGGGTTTTGACGAATTTTGAAAGATTCACACTGCCAACTTCTTCCTCGCCTTCAATCATAAATTTTACATTGCATGGCAACTGATTTGTGGAAGTCATAAACTCCATAGCCTTAACATGCATGTACATCTGACCTTTGTCGTCGCAAGCACCTCGGGCATATATGGCACCTTCAGGATGTAATTCGGTGGTTTTGATGACGGGTTCAAAAGGCGGTGAATTCCAAAGATTGATAGGATCTGCAGGCTGTACGTCATAATGGCCATAAACCAAAATAGTTGGTAAGGATGGATCGATTATTTTTTCACCATAAACAATAGGAAAACCGTCTGTTTTGCAAATTTCGACATGATCGCAACCCGCCTTTTCCAGACTGATTTTGATGGCATCGGCAGTTTTTAAAACATCTTTTTGGTAGGCAGAATCGGCACTTACAGAAGGTATTTTAAGAAGTTCGATAAGTTCATTTATAAATCTATCTTTATGTTGATCGACGTAGGATTGAATGTTTTTCATTATTAAATTTTAAGTCATTTCCTTAAAGGAGGAATTCTAATGTTTAATTTGCCCAAAGCTACAAAAATGAAAATAACTTTTTCTCTTTTAAGCTATTTGTATATTCAAACTATTGTTTATATTTGCGTCCCGATTCCCGATACCATCGGAATTGGTTAAGTTGCAGGCGTGGTGGAATTGGTAGACACGCTAGACTTAGGATCTAGTGCCGCGAGGTGTGGGAGTTCGAGTCTCCCCGCCTGTACTGAATGAAAAGCTTCTCTTTTGAGGGGCTTTTTTGGTTTTAAAATAGAGTAGGAATGCACGTCACGCTTTAGGGCGTGATGCCGCGAGGTGTGGGAGTTCGAGTCTCCCCGCCTGTACTGTTAAAAAGCTTCAATTTATATTGGAGCTTTTTTTATTTTTTGATGGTAACACCTTGAGGCGTTCAAATCCATCATCATCAATTTTATAGAATCCATGAGTGCCACTTCTTTGCTTTTGAGTTAATAATTAATGTATTTCCATCTTTTTTTTGTTCTAATTTCGATGGTTAAATTCGCTGAAATAGATGTATTATAGAAAAAAGCACGGGAATGGTTTTCGATATCTGGACAAAACCAAGCAAACAGTCAAGGATGAAACGTTAAAGAACTGGTTCAAATCGCTCGTAATACCTCCTGCGTGGACCGATGTTGAGATTAATTCGAAAAAGAGTGCTAAAATCTTGGTGACAGGTAGAGATGAGAAGGACCGTAAACAATATATCTATAATCCTAAATACCGGAAACAGAGAGATCAGGAAAAATTCGACCGGATTCTAGATTTTGCTAATCAGTTGCAACATATGCGACGGGTTACAGGTCAACATCTGCGAAAGCGCACTTTGGGTAGGGAAAAAGTTTTGGCCTGTATGGTACGTTTGTTGGAAGCCGCCTATTTTAGGCCAGGAAATGATCATTATGCAAAAGAAAACGAAAGTTATGGTCTGACGACTATGCGTAGCAAGCATCTTCAAATTACAGGGGATGAGTTGATTTTTAATTATATAGGTAAATCGGGTAAAGAACAAGAGCGTCATGTAGTGGATAAAAAATTGGCCCGAATCGTCCAAGAGATCGATGATCTTCCAGGCTACGAAATTTTCAAGTTTATCGATGAAAATGGGGAGAAACAAGATGTAAAAAGTGAACATCTTAATGCCTACATTAGGGAAGTGATGGGGGAAGAGTTTTCTGCAAAAGATTTTAGAACATGGGCGGGCACTGTTATTGCCGCCATTGCTTTGGATGAAATTGGAGCTCTGGAAGAAAAAGATCAGAAATCACTGGATAAGAATATCCGTAATGCCGTTGTGAAAGTGAGTGAGCGTTTGGGGAATACACCTTCTGTGGCTCGCAGTTCTTATATTGACCCACGCGTCATTGACCAATATATCGACGGAAAGACAATCAATTATTTTCAGAATGAAGTAAAACGACTTCTAAAAAAGAATGAAAATCTTTCGCAGGAAGAGTTGGGAGTTTTATGCATGCTAAAAAGAAAGCTGAACTGATTAGTTATTTTCTCGGATTAAATTCATTAGTAGTTATAATTTCTTGATTTAATTTTGATCCAAGTGCCATGAGAAGATTGGTTGTTGCCATTCCAGTGTGAGATGCTGTAATATTTGGTAAAAAAAACTGAATTCGTTTGTCTGTAATCTGCTCTTGCCTTAAGGTATTCATGTTCAGATATTTTAATCGAAATATTTTCTTCAATAGCCCTGTTTAATACTTCGGATTTCGAAACAAAAACTACCTCTTGCCCCTGAAGGATCATTACATATCCGAAAAAGGTAATGTTAAATTTTAATATGCTGTTTTTCATGTCTATAATCATTTATACTTCAAAAACAGACCTGATAGAAGTCGTGGTCAGTAACGATTGTTACCAAACAAAAAATCACCCTTTTTTTATGTTTGATTTTATGGTTGTGAAAAAGGTACTAATCAATATATCATAGAATCATTTATTCTCAAATTTAGAATTCGTAAATTTGATTTTTTAAAAATCATCAACCACCAAAAAAACACAAAAATTGGTAAGAAAACGCTTCAATAAATATTTTATCTCTCCGTTGGAGAAATTCGTTCAGATTGAGAGTTTTAGTGGGATTCTGCTCTTAAGCGCAACCATCGTAGCCCTTGTATGGGCTAATTCTTCTTTCGGTGCGAGTTATGAGAATTTATGGAATTATAAGTTAGGTATTGCAGTAGGCGACTTTCAAATCTCCAAATCATTGCTATTCTGGATCAATGACGGTCTTATGGCCATATTCTTCTTTTTGATCGGGCTGGAGATTAAAAGGGAGGTTTTAATGGGTGAGTTAAATACCATGAAGAAAGCCGCACTCCCTATATTTGCTGCCTTGGGAGGGATTATTGTTCCTGTAGGAGTGTTTTTAATTTTAAATAATGATCCTACAACTTTTAAAGGTTGGGGAATTCCTATGGCGACGGATATCGCGTTTTCTCTGGCCATCTTGACTATGTTGGGTACAAAGGCACCACTATCTCTCAAAATATTTTTGACTGCATTTGCCATCGTCGATGACTTGGGAGCTATTTTGGCCATCGCATTTTTCTATAGTTCAAGTATTAATTGGGCATTGGTGGGAATATCTTTAGTGCCTTTTATTGTTTTAATTTTTCTTTCTATGAGGGGTTTTTACAATAAATATCTTTATATTTTTATGGGACTGATCGTGTGGTTTCTATTTTTAAAATCCGGTTTGCATCCAACTATTGCAGGCGTAATGATTGCTTTTACAATACCTATTCAACAGAAAGAGGGCGTAGTTACAAGTCTTGGTTTTTTAAATACAATAGTAGAGCGACTTTCGAATGCGCCTTACAAAAAGAAACCGATTTTGACAACGGAGCAAATTTACTTAATTGATGACCTTCATGACTGGACAAACAAAGTACAATCGCCTTTGCAGCATTTAGAACACGGTTTACATGGATGGGTCGCCTATTTTATCATTCCAATTTTTGCCCTTGCCAATGCTGGATTGGTTTTTTCGGGCGGTAGCGACCTCAATTACATGCTCTCCATTAATATTGCCATTGCCTTGATTTTAGGAAAATGCATAGGGATCACACTGTTTTCGATTGCGAGTGTTAAAGCTGGTTGGGCACACCTACCGGAAGGCATTACATATCGAAAAATATTAGGGACTTCATTTTTGGCGGGCGTTGGTTTTACCATGTCTATTTTCATTTCCAATCTTGCGTTTAGTGATAGTGCAATGCTGATCGATTCTTCTAAAATTGGTATTTTGATAGGTTCATTTGTGGCTGGGCTTATTGGATATTTGATACTGAAGTTTAGCAAGTAATTTTAGTTTGAAGTTGATTTAAATAATGATTCAATCTAGTTTGAGAGTCATTTTGCTTGCTTTTAAATCCTTGGATTTAACCGAAATGGTTGCACTTCCTTTGTCAACTCCAGATCGTAAAATAATCATAGCTTTTCCATAAAACAATTTTACGGTAGTTCCCTGAAAAGGCTCAAACGATTGTGGATTGCCATTTCCTACGCCAGCGATACTGATAGTTCCGTTTAGTGTGATTTCAATGGTATCATCTGCCAAAGGACTTAAATTGCCATCCTTATCATAAGCTTCCACAAGTACATAACTTAAATCCTTGCCATCAGCTTTAAGGGTTTTTTGGTCTGCTGTTAATTTTAGTTGATAGGGTTTGCCAGCAGTTTTCATGGTTTGCTCTCCCAAAATCTCACCATTGTTATATGCGACGACCTTGACTTCACCGGGTTCGTAAACCACATTTCTCCACATTAAACGGAAGCGTTCCACAGAGTTTTTTGAGGTCGGATTTTTGCATTGCTTTCCTTGTGATTTGCCATTGACAAACAATTCCCCGCAATCACCATTCGTATACACAAACACGGGGGTGATTTGTCCTTCCCGACCTTCCCAATTCCAATGAGGTAAGATGTGAATGGTTGTTTCTTCGGGTTTCCAGTAACTTTTATACAAATAGTAGCGGTCTTTTGGAATGCCTACCAAATCAACAATTCCGAAATACGAACTATAGGATGCTTCCGTGTCGGTCATTCCCAATTCATTGACATACTTATTGTTGTAAGGTGTAGGTTCTCCCAAATAATCAAAACCTGTCCAAACAAATTCGCCCGCGATATAAGGTTCATCTTGTTGCCACATAAAATCGTCGTCGCTGATTTCTGCCCATTCTGGCGCGTTCAAA
>JBGSXJ010000061.1:0-7123 GCA_041751535.1 Aquaticitalea sp. | reverse complement strand
TCGAAAATTAATTAACTTAATTCTGGTGGGGGAGAAAAACACTCTATTGCAAATGACGTGTAATTTTTTAAATAAGAAGTAAAAGATTTTTCGTTTTCGGAAGCGATTAAGGCCAAATCTCCCTGCTCATTTTCCAATACTTTAATTTCAAAAATTTTAATAGTCTCATTGACTTTATTTTCCTCTTCGCTGATACTAAAAAAAACGGAAGTTTCAATAGACTTTTCAATCATGGAAATAAGGGTAGGAGCAGATATAAACGCCGTAAAGAGGATTAAGAAAAGTAATGAAACAATTTGTTTTTGCATTTAAGATGGCGTAATCGGATGCAAATATAAAGCACGGAAGTTATAAAACCGTTAAAGAAAGTTTAAAGTGCCTATTATCTTTCTCTAGTAATCCCTATGTTTTTTAATAGTGAGCTAAATCAATTTCAAATAAAAATTTATTAAAACTGATGGTATTTGATCGCCAATTTTTTTGGTGAAACAATGCTTTAATAAAAAGGGCTCTACTCGATACAAATGCTAATAAAAAAAGGCAGTATTGACTTTGTATATCATTACTGCCTTTTAAAATTTAATTGGTTTATTCAAAAAAATCTACGGCACCAGAATTAATATCATACATCGCCCCTATGATTTTGATTTCACCGTTTTGTTCCATTTCATTAAGAATTGGACTTTCTTGGTGGATTCTATCAATTGTTAACTGTACATTCTTTTTCGCCACATTGTCAACAAAATCGATATTTTTGGAATTTCGTTCACTTTCATCTTTTGGCTCATCGACTGCTTGCACAGCTGGTTTTATTTTAGCAAGAAGCTTGGTTAAATTTCCCATTTTAGCATCGTCACAAGCGCCTTTAACTGCGCCACAACTTGTATGGCCCAAAACCACGATGAGTTTTGTTCCTGCAAGTTTGGATGCAAACTCCATGCTGCCCAAAATATCTTCGTTGACGAAGTTACCAGCGATTCTCACGCTAAAAATATCACCTAATCCTTGATCAAATACCAATTCGGCAGAGACCCGAGAATCAATACAGCTCAAAATTGTAGCAAATGGAAATTGCCCATCACTGGTATCGTTTACCTGTTCCAATAAATTTCTATTTGCTTTTAGGTTGTTTTGAAATCTTTGATTTCCTTCTTTTAAATATTCCAACGACTTGTGAGGCGTCATAGTTGCCTGTGTTTCTCGTGTATGTGCTTTCATAATATATTAATTTTAACTAGTTTATTTTTTGTTCTTTTTTTTTAATACTAATGGTTTATAAGTTTGTATTTCCATTGCCCGCTATCAAAAGTGAGACATTAAGATTGTTAATCACGGCATTGATATCAGACTCCATTAAGTTCGAATTGCTTTTAGAACCTTTTTTTAACCTATCAACAAGCAGTAAATTAATATTGTTCTTTGTTATGTATTTAGAAAGATTCTTTATGGTATTATCTCCATGTTCGAAAACATATTCAAACGATCTTTTGTTTGAATCTATGGGCGTTTCTTTGAATTTGCTCGATTTTTTGATAATCTTAAATACCTTGAAAGGTTCTTGACTATGCGCTAACAAGTCATCTGAAAAATCTAAACTTGATCCATTTTCCACGCCATTGATTGCAGCGATTGATATGTTTGTTAGTGGTTGTAAAGCGTTGGAATTAGCAGATATCAAAACCACACCTTTGTGTTCTTTCAATACATGATTGGTAATACCGTCTCCGATAAAACTAAACATCTTGGATTTTCTTTTTCCAAGTACGATGATGTCAGGCTGATGCTCCTTGATATGTTTTCCAATTTCCTTTTTGACATTTCCAAATGAGAACGTCGGGTTTATTATCATTTCGTGCTCTTCGCAAATAGGCTTAAGAATTTTGTGAATTTTCTTGGTGACAGCATATTGCTCTTCATTGATGACCCTATTTGCAGATAATTGATTTTCTGTCCCAACGATGTCAGTAGGTTGCTTTACGTGAAAAAAACTGATGTGACCGTTTATCATCTTTGCTAGACTCACTGCACCTTTAACGGTAGGAACTGTAGAATTCTTCAAATCTGAAAGCACTAAAATTTTATATGTTTTTTTATCTTTTTTCATGATGTTTCTATTTGAGTTGTTTTAGGTGTTAATTTAAAGAACTCTATAAAGCTTGGAGGGTTTTCAACCACGCCACGTTCTGAAACTAATTTGATATCAATGTTTCGTTCTTTGGCCTTAAATGCAAAGTCTTGAAGGATTTCAATAATATCATGATCTAAATATCTTGTTTTTCTTACATCCAATTCCAAATACGTATTGATTGGCAGACTATCCAATTCTTTCAAAATAGCTCCTTTATTAAAAAAGGTTACTTCTTCGGCAAGGGTCATTTTTATTTTGTGCTTACCATTACTTTTATCTTCAATATGAAGGAAATGGGAATTTTGGTAACTTTTAATAAGAATGACAAAAATACCTACTGCCAATCCTAGTCCAATACCATACAATAAATCGATAAAGACAATACCCAAAACAGTTATGGCGAATGGTACAGATTGTTTCCAGCCTAGATAGTACATCGTCTTGAAAAGTCCTGGTTTCGCTAATTTATATCCCACTATCAAAAGAATGGCTGCCAAGACTGACAGTGGTATCATATTTAATAACCTAGGAATTAAAATCACAGATATCAACAATAAAAAACCGTGTATAATAGCAGAAAGTTTTGTTCGACCACCAGACTGTATATTAGCAGAACTTCTTACAATTACTTGAGTAATTGGAAGTCCACCTATCATTCCAGAAATAATATTTCCGGTACCTTGAGCCAATAACTCCCTATTTGTAGGAGTCACATTTTTATGTGGATCGAGTTTATCTGTGGCTTCAACACAGAGCAAGGTTTCTAAACTTGCTACTAAAGCAATTGTAAATGCAATGATCCATACTTCAGGATTCGCAATGACACCAAAATTTGGAAAACTTAACTGCCCAAGAAATGAAGCAGCATCCTCTGGCACTGGGACATTTACTAAATGCGAATTTGTAATTGCCAGATTATCATTTGACTTGGTAAGCAAATAAAATATAATGCCAACTGCAACTGCTACTAAAGGCCCTTGAATAACTTGGAATATTTTACCTTTTTTAGATAGCACTTTATCCCAAAAAAGCAATATTGCCAAACCGATAACTCCAATGAGAGCGGATCCAGGTTTAATGTAATTTATGGTCCTAATAATTTCAGAAAAGGTGTTTTCACCATCTACTTGGATAAATGCAAAATCTCCGGCAGGATCTGCATCATATCCAAAAAAATGTGGTATTTGTTTCAGAATTATTATGATTCCGATTCCGGTTAGCATTCCTTTGATCACAGATGAAGGAAAATAATATCCTATAACCCCTGCTTTTAAGAAACCAAAAATCAATTGGATAACACCACCCAATACCACAGCGACGAGAAAGTTTTCATAACTTCCTAAACTTGCAATGGCTGTCAATACGATAGCGGCCAATCCTGCAGCAGGACCACTGACACCAATTTTGGAACCACTTAAACCACCAACGATAATTCCACCAATAATTCCAGCAATTAATCCTGAAAAAAGCGGGGCTCCACTTGCCAATGCAATTCCGAGACATAATGGTAAAGCAACGAAAAACACGACCATGCTCGCTGGCAGGTCATTCTTTATATGTTTAAACATTTTATAAATAATTGTTTAGCTCAACCCTTATATGGGTCAAGTTAGTTGAACACAAAAATTTGGATTAAAAAATCCAGACTATTTATAAAATGAATTCTTCAGGTGGTGGAGAGATACACTCAATAATGGATGAGGTGTACTTTTTTAGGTAAGAACTATATGATTTTTCTTTTTCAAGTTCAATAAGTGAAATCCCGTATTTATCAGTGCAAGGAAGTTTAACAACAAAGGTTTTTAATATCTCATTACCTTTATTCTCTTCTTCATTAACACTAAAAAAAACAGAGATATCAAATGATTTTTCCATCACAGAAATCACTGTAGGAGCTGAAATGAACAGCGTGAACACCACAATAAAAAAAAATGAAATGTTCTGCTTATGCATTGGTTGATTGAATTTGATTGCAAAGATAAATGATGAAATTTAAAATTATGTTAAAATAATTTTAAAAAACCTTCAACAATTTAATGTCGCTGTCAGGAATCCATCCGGTTTTACCGTCTGCAAGCCTGATTTTCTTCCAATTATTAACGGTATCCAATATCTGTACTTTTGTGCCTTCATGAAGCTTGAAGGCCTCATTGCTACGCAAGTTAGGCTCACTTTTTACAAGACTCTCTTCCGCAAAAACAATTGCTGGTTGATCTTTCTCTTTTAATTCATAATTGTGAAATGCAAAAGTCAATGCCACTGCAGCTAATATGATTGATGCCATACTGGCTATAAATGTCATGCGTTTTTTTGTTGAAGAGCTGGTAAAGTAATAGGTTAAAAACAGTATGACAAATACAATGACCAAACCAATTGCAATAATAGCCCATCGATCAAATGTAAAGGTTTTGGAAATGCCATTAACTAATTTGGAAAATCCAACTTCTGGTATCGTTTCAATGGCATCGATGGTCATGTTTCGGGCAAAGGCGATATTGTTTTTTATTTCTTTATCATTTGGGCTTAACAGCAATGCCTTTTCATAATAATAAATACTCGGTGCAATATGATTTAGCTTGTAATGCGCATTCCCCAAATTATAATACAACTCGGCAGAATGTTTGCCACTATTGAGGATTGTTTCATACTTATTAATGGCTTCTTCGTAGTTGGCATCATTATACAATGTATTACCTTCTTTAAACAAGGCTTCGTTTTGAGCAAATCCCGTGGAAGATAAGAAAAAGATAAGGATGTAAATTAAAGATTTCATTAATTGATTGTTTTGTCAATGATTGAAATTGTTTTTGCAGCTTTGTCATAATCTTGCTGCATAGTCACTTCGGTAAGTGGTGTATAACGGGCCAATTCACAATTATTCAAGATACCGTTAAATTCTGTAATGGTGGCATCATCAACTCCTTTTTGAAGCAATAATACTTTGATCCGTTCCTTACTCAATTCGCTTGTTTCAATATGCAACTTCGCTTTAAGGTAATTATGTAATGCTTTTTCAAGGGCAATGTAAAATGCCTCTTTTTCTCCCAATGCTTTTTTGGCTTCACTTAAATACTTTCTAGATAATCTATCGGCCTTTCTGATTTTATTGCCATAAACATCGGCATCCCGCTCGTGCTTTTTCTTTCTTAAAACAATGGCCAAAGGAATTAACAAGAGTGGGGACAATAGTGACGCCCAATACCAAGTCGTGTTAAAAAAGTAATCAGGTTTTATCGACTTCAGATTTGGATTGGTCTTTACGAATGCAAAGTTGTTATCACTCATTACAACAGGCTGTTTTCCGTTGTTGGCGGAAGCAAAATTGTTGTCGGAATTACTCGTATTTGTTGGACCTTCGAGGACATCAATCACAATATCACCGGAGGAAATGGTCTTATAGGTTTCGGTTGTTGGATCAAAATAAGAAAATGCAATATTCTTTATAGGATATTTCCCTTTAAACTGTGGAACAATCGTATAATTGTCAGCAATGGTTCCATGCATTCCATTCAAATCTGTTCGCACATTTTCGGTATGCTCTGGTTCAAAGACTTCTAGCGAGTTGGGTAAGGTAAGTTTTGGAAGTTGAAATAATTTAAGATTGCCATTTCCAGAGACTTCAACTCTTGCCTGAAACGATTCGGTGGCATTTAAATTTGTTTTGGAAGTTGTGACCTTAAAATCAAAATTCCCGACAGCGCCAACAAAATCATCAGGCTTGCCTTTTTCTGGCAATGGCCTAACGTTAATGGTTTTACTACCTGCCGAAACGGTTTTATGAACTTGCGTCATTAACCGTCCTCCAAAAATATCGCGCCTATTTGTTGGAACTTCAACCGTTAAATCTAAACTCAATGGTTCGATTTCCAGTTTACCCGATTTTTGAGGATATAAAACGGTTTTTCGTAACACTACATAGCGATAATCCTGACCATTATAAGTTCCGTTTTCCACTTTTATA
The DNA here is from genome assembly GCA_041751535.1 of Aquaticitalea sp. Taxonomy (GTDB): domain Bacteria; phylum Bacteroidota; class Bacteroidia; order Flavobacteriales; family Flavobacteriaceae; genus JBPOFM01. The sequence goes on along the minus strand of JBGSXJ010000061.1, from coordinate 1,034 downwards.
CCTTTCATATCGATATTTTGACTCCAAAACGAATTGAATTTTGGATTATCGATTTCCCGCCAATTGCTTACGCCTGTATTTGGAGATACATATAGTTTGTAAACAACGGTAATGGCCTCATTGAGATAAGGATTGCTTTTTGAAATCTCGGCAACCAAATGAATGTTATCCTCGGCAACTGCAACGGCATTATCAGGGTCGTTGGGACGCTGAACGGACGAAGTGATATCTACAGTAACTGGAACGGTTTTATAGGTTTCACCATCAATCTCAATACTCGCTTGACCAATGGTAAAACGACCTTGTCTTTTTGGGGCTAAAAAATAGCTGTATGTTTTTGAAAACGAACGCACACCATTTAGCCACGATTGACTTACTGATTGATTGGGCCCGCCAACGACGGTAAAATTATCAAAGCTTGGAGGATTGAAATTGTCGCCGTCTTTATTCATTTCAAAATCCACGCGTAGGCGTTCATTGACACCAAGCTTATTTTTGCTCAACTTGGCTTCAAATTTTATTTGAGCAGAAACCAGTCCTGTGCTCAAAAGAATTAGAAATAATGATATGTATGTGCTTATTTTCATTTTAGATCAATCGTCGTAAGTCGTTACTTATTTACCAATCTTTTTCCGTTCTTACTTTGACGCCTTTTTGTTTTTCGGCGTTCATTTTTTCTTGTGTTTTTTGTTCCTGGTTGTTCATGGCTTCCAATAAACTTTTTATTTGTTGGGGCGATAATTGCCCGGGACGAGGTTGTTGCGGCTGTTCTTTCTTTTCATCACCATTACCTGGATCTTGTTTGTCTTCTTTTGGCTGACCTTTATCTTTTTCATCTTCACCTTCCTTTTTATCTTTGTCGCCCTTATTCTCTTGATTTTCCTTATCCTGACCTTCTTTATCTTTTTCGTCTTTATCTTCGTCCTTTTCCTCTTTGTCCTTATCTTTATTATTGTCATCTTTTTGTTGTTCGGCACATTCTTTTGCCAAACCAAAATTATAACGGGTTTCGTCATCGGAAGGATCGTTTCTCA
>JBGSXJ010000060.1:0-4667 GCA_041751535.1 Aquaticitalea sp. | reverse complement strand
AGGGGTGAATTTTGATGATGCAGGAGTAGGGGTTTGCCTTATTTGGTATTTGAGATTTGAAGATGGTCTACAAGGTGCTATGGTTGGACAAAATGCTAGTAATTTGGAAGGTTGCTTCAGTTTATCAAATTCTATTACTGTAAATAGAAATTAATTTTTTTCAGCTTTTTGAGCAGAGTTTTTTTGTTAGATTTAAGGCATGGTTTCGACATAGAGGCTGTGCCTTAATAATTAATTATGATGAAGATTTCAAAAAAGCAACGTAATAAAATCATTTTTTTGATTTTTATCGTTATTTTGATTATTCCTCAAACACGGCAGCCCATACAGATATTGATCCATAAAGGTTTGGCTCTGTTCAGTCCGTCGGTCGTGGATGAAGAGGATCGTGTAGAATTGTCCAATTATCAATGGAATCTGATTGATGAAAACGGAGTGCCGTTTGATTTTAACGATGCCAAGGGAAAAGTTGTTCTGGTGAACTTTTGGGCAACTTGGTGTCCGCCGTGTATTGCCGAAATGCCAAGTTTGGAAAAACTCTACAGCGACTATAAAAATAGGGTGGTTTTTTTATTGGTTTCCAACGAAAATGAAGCCACCATTGCCAAGTTCAAATCCAAGCGCGATTATGATTTTAAAGTGTATGCATCGCTTTCAAAAGAACCGAAGGAATTGGAAACTACCTCAATACCTAGGAGTATTGTAATTGATAAAAATGGCATCATTGTTTTAGATAAAACCGGTGCCGCCAATTGGAACAGCGATTCGGTAAGATCCTTATTGGATACTTTATTAGAGGCGGAATATGGTTTTGAAAAAAGCCTTGATAAAAGCCATTGAGAATAAGGACTGCATGATTTTTACATCTTCGGCAAATGATGTTTCTTCATCTAAAAATCGAAACATGGTTGCGATGCTGTTTTTTGAATAAAAACGTTCGAAAATCCAAACGCCTTTTTCGTTTACATTTTTTAGGACGTTGAGAAAAATAGCATCATAGAATTTATATTTTTTCTGAAATAGATTATGTGAAGGTGTATTTCCAGCCTTTATATTGGAGATGATTTTAGACACATGTTTCTCCGTATGCTTAAATGAATAGCCCGTAGAACCTTTGACCCATCCGCCAGCAGTTCCAATTTTGGTAATTTTTGGCGTATGATACTTCCAAAATGGAAAATCGGTCATTGGAATGTTACCTATTTCTGTTTCCAAAATTTTGAAGTGATCCAAGTTGAGATGGTTTTTGATATAACTCTTTAAGGCATCTTCATAAACATGGTTCTCTACCGTGTAGGGAGTAAAAAAGGTAAATTCCACCAGGGCACTATGTTCCGAAATAGGTAGGACATAGATAAAGCTGGTCGAGTTTTTATAGCTGAAGCGATAATCCATCATTGTGAACGCGTCAGGTTGAAAAACGGGTGATTCACTCTCAATAACCCATCCTTTAAAATGTTGATGGATTATAGTGTGTTTTGCTTGTGATGCGAAAAAATCTAGAGGAATCCGACTGTCAAACACATGCTGTGCCGTGTAAATTCCCTTTGTTCCGTTAACGGTTACGATGTCAGATTCGGTAACAGTTTGAATGTTATCGAGAATAAAGCGACTGTCAGATTTTGTAGATAAGTGTTGTTTTGCAAAGTCATAAAAATCAATCGACCGAATGGTTTTATAGGTGTACCTATCCAAAGAAAGGGATAAAGAGATTTCTGGAGAATGAAATAGAGCGTTGTCCCATGATTTTTCAATGATGTCATCCCATTGACCAGAACCTTCTTCCCAATAGCTCCAGGTCTTGTCATTGGTGGATTTATCGGACGCATCGATCAGCGCTATAGTTGAAGCATCAAAAAAAGGATCTTTCGAGAAAGCTAAAGCAAGTTGCAGACCAGCGAGACCATTTCCGATAATAATATAGTCGAAATGCTGATCATTTTGCATAATTTATAAAGCCGATGTGATTATTTTTTGAAGTATTTAAAAGGGACAAAAAGCATTCCGAAGCATTCACCATCACTTTTGCCCAAATGTTTGTGATGTATTTTATGGGCACGTCTCACACCTTTGGCATACCAGTTATTGGCATCCCGGAACATTTTAAAACGTTGGTGGATAAAGATGTCATGAACCGTAAAATAGGCAATACCATAAGCTAAAATTCCCAAACCTAAAGGCAAACAGTACCAAACATCTTCATAGCTCCATAAATAGAAACAGACGATACTTACAATGGCATAAAAAATAAAAAATGCGTCATTGCGCTCAAACCAACTTTTATGATCTTTTTTGTGGTGATCTTTGTGAAGGTTCCATAAAAAGCCGTGCATCACATATTTATGCGTAAACCAAGCCATAAACTCCATGATGGAGAACGTTCCTAAAAAAATTAATATCCAAAGAAAAGTTTGCATGGTTAAAGTTACATTAAATTGAGTTGATATTTGACATAGCTCCGCGTTAATAGCTCGATTTTTTTGTAGTTTGGAACACGAATACGAGACGATTTGATGTCAAGGGCAGGTGTATTTTTAAGCTTTTTGAGCAATTGGTTGTAATAACGATAGGCCATAAAAACACCAAACTTGGCTTCGATTGGAAGCTCCTTAATTCCTTTCAATCCTTTGGCAAAATCAATTTCGATATCTTGGATGATGGCTCTTTTTGAGTTTTCATCAAGTTGGCTCAAATCGGTATTGGGAAAATAGGTGCGGCTCAAATCTTCATAATCAGCCTTTAAATCCCTTAAGAAATTGACCTTCTGAAATGCTGATCCCAAACTCATGGCGCCATCTTTCAAGGATTCGTATTTGACAGGATCGCCATTTACAAATACTTTTAAGCACATCAGACCCACAACATCGGCCGATCCATAGATGTATAATCTATATTCTTCATCAGTCAAATAGGTGTTTTTGTGCAAATCCAATCGCATGCTTTTCATAAAAGAGTCCACCAGGTGTTTGTCAATTTCGTATTTATGAAAGGTTTCCTGAAAGGAGTTTAAAATTGGGTTCAAACTGATTTTGTGCTGTAAAGCCAATTCCAAGTCATTTTCAAAATGATCAAAAAGTGATTCTTTATCATAATCATGAAACGTGTCCACGATTTCATCTGCAAAACGGACAAATCCATAAATGTTGTAAATATCCTGGCGAATTGTGCTAGAAAGCATTTTGGTAGCCAAAGAAAAAGATGTACTGTAAGACTTTGTGACGGCCTTGCTACATTGATGGGAAACCGAATCAAATAATGCTTTCATATATTAAATGTTATGATGGGTTTTAATTAATTCTGCAACCAATTTTCCAGAAATCAACGAAGGCGGAACTCCAGGTCCGGGAACGGTTAACTGTCCTGTAAAATATAAGTTCGATACTTTTTTGCTCTTTAACTTAGGCCTCAAGAAGGCGGTTTGAAACAATGTATTGGCCATCCCATATGCGTTACCTTTATAAGAATTGTAATCATCAATAAAATCTTTCACACAGTAGGATTCCTTAAAGATAATATTATTTTTGACTGATTGTGAGGTTAAATGCTCAAATCGGTCGATTATTTTATTAAAATATGTTGCTCGCAATTCTGGAGTGTCTTCCAATCCGGGCGCAAGAGGAATCAAGAATATGCCTGCTTCCTGTCCTTCAGGAGCAGAACTGCTATCGGTCATGGAAGGGAAACTAGCATAAAACAAAGGATTCTCTGGCCATTTCGGATCGTCATAGATATCTTTGGCATGCGCATCAAAATCAACGTCAAAAAACAAGGTGTGATGATTGACGTTTTTCAATTTTTTATCAAAACCGACATAAAACAATAGGGAAGAAGGCGCAAAAACCTTCTTTTCCCAATAGTCTTCTGAATATTGACGGAAAGGCTTATCCAATAATTGTTCAGAATGATGATAATCGGCGCCACTTAAGACAATATCACTAGGATATGTGATTCCTCTTGATACAATTGCGGTGGCTTTATTTTTAGTTATGATAATTTTACTAATAGGGCTTTCCGTTTTTATGGTGACACCAAGGCTTTTTGCAAGGGTTTCCATGGCTAGTATGACCTGATACATTCCGCCTTTAGGATGAAATGTGCCGATACCGAAGTCGGCATAATTCATAAAGCTGTAAAAAGACGGTGTGTTATCGGGTTTGGCTCCCAGAAATAGTACCGGAAACTCCAAAATTGTAGCGAGACGATCGTTTTTAAACTCCTTACGCACATCCTTTTTAATGGTGCTAAAAAACTGAGCTATTTTTTTTAGGGTTACAGGCGTCATCAATTCAAACGGCGAAACACCTGGTCTGTAAACCAAATCTTTGATAGCCACTTCATAATTATGTTGTGCATTGGCAATAAATTTCTTGAGTTTTTTAGAACTGCCAGGTTCTTCCCTTTCAAAAGCAAAAGAAATTTTATCAAGAGTATCCTCGATAGTGATAAAATCGTCCTTGTCAAAATAGACACTGTATGCAGGGTTAAGCTTTTCGAGCTGGTAATAGTCTGAAGGATGCTTGCCAAAGTCGGCAAAAAAGCGTTCAAAAACGTCTGGCATCCAATACCAAGTGGGACCGATATCAAATGTAAAACCGTCCTTCTTTAACTGTCTTGCGCGGCCTCCAATTGTTTTGTTTTTTTCGTATATGGTAACACTATTGCCTTCT
>JBGSXJ010000059.1:0-3452 GCA_041751535.1 Aquaticitalea sp. | reverse complement strand
AGAAGCGGTCCTAGAATATCTAAAAAAGGCAGGAATATCTGCGAATAGGCTCATTTCAAAGGGCTATGGCTCAACAAAACCCATTTCGTCTAATGATACAGAAGAGGGCAGACAATTGAATAGGAGAATAGAGTTTAAAATTTTGTAGAAGTAAATAGACCATTCTTTTTTTAATTTTACCTTAGAATTTCAATTTATTTCATGCTCTACATTTCCCGCAAAGAACATTTCAACGCAGCACATAAGCTCTATAACGACCAATGGAGCAAAGAGAAAAATAGTGAAGTTTTTGGGCCCTGCGCCAACGATAATTGGCATGGTCATAACTTTGAGTTGATTGTGACAATCAAAGGAATTCCTGATCCGGAAACCGGATTTGTTGCGGACCTAAAAAAATTAAGTACCATGATCCGCGCTGAAGTCATCGAAAAGTTGGATCATAAAAACATTAACCTGGATGTCGACTTTATGTCCGGTAAGATGGCCAGTTGTGAAAACTTAATTGTTGAAATATGGAAAATCTTGGATCAACATCTTCCTTCCGTAACCAGTCGGGGCAAGCTTCATTGTATTCGCCTTTATGAAACCCCGCGCAACTATGTTGAATATTTCGGTGATTAATGCCATCTTCGCCTCGTGCGATATTACATTATAGCAGGTGAACGTTCCGGGGATCTTCATGGGGGTAATCTTGTCCGGTCAATACTAAAACGGGATAGTGATGCTGTATTTCGTGGCCTTGGCGGAGATGAAATGGAAAAGGCTGGAGTGGAAATCCTAATTCATTATAATCAAATGGCTTTTATGGGATTCGTGGAGGTGGTTTCTAACCTCTGGACGATCACCGGATTCTTGAAGAGGTGCAAAGAAGATATTAAGTCTTTTAATCCGGATGTAATCATCTTGATCGATTATGCAGGCTTCAATCGAAGGGTTGCAAAGTTTGCTACGGAAACCAAAAGGAAAGTCTACTATTATATTTCCCCCAAGGTATGGGCCTGGAGGCAGCGAAGGGCGCTGATGCTGAAGAAGAATATTGACAAGATGTTTGTCATCCTTCCATTCGAAGTTGATTTTTATAAGAAATATGAGTGGGATGTAGACTATGTTGGAAATCCAGTATTGGATGCAATTCGAAATCACAAATCCGATCCTTCCTTTATTGAAAGGAACAGCATTCCAAAAGACAAAACGATAATTGCCCTTCTACCGGGAAGTCGTCAGCAAGAATTAATGATGATGATTCCAATCTTGAATGAAGTGGCGAAAAGAAATGCCCGATATCATTTTGTGGTGGCGAAGGTGAATAATATGGACACAGCCGCCTATGCTTCATTTGAGAATACTCCAAATGTAAGTTTTGTGAATGATGAGCAATACAATTTACTGGGGATTGCATCAGCAGCAATTGTAACATCAGGAACGGCAACCTTGGAAACTGCATTATTTAGAGTTCCACAAATTGTAGTTTATAAAACAACTCCAATCTCTTATTTTCTGGCCAAACTTGTTATTCGTGTTCCGTTCATCTCTTTAGTGAACTTAATTGCCGATAAAGAAGTAGTCACCGAACTTATACAAAAAGATGTGAATGTTGAAAGGATTACAATTGAGTTGGAAAAACTAATCCATTCAGAAAACCGTTCACGGATTCTTGCTGAATATGAAGACGTATATAATATGTTGGATGCAGGAGGTTCTGCTTCTGAAAATACTGCTGAATTAATGATCCGATACTTGAAGGAAAAAAATTAAGCTACTTTCAGTTTACTGAAATGTGACTTACTAAATTTCTCTCCTGTTTTCCGCACGACTATATAAACGTTGATAAAAACCTTGTTTTTGATTGATACGAGCACTTTTTCTTTGAAAACAGACTGACTCAGGGTAGTTTTAGAAGTGTATGTTCGAAAGAAGAAAAACAAGAGTGGAGTAATCAGTGTTCAGGTTATTGATACCTCTGGTCCTATTGATCGATTGGTTAAAACAATCGGCCACTCAGCGCACCATGAAGAGGTTTTGGACTTGGTGCGCAAAGCACATCAATTCATAGCCAAATACACCCAGCAAAAAGAGTTTGTCTTTGATACTTTGTCAAAAGATAATTTTCTTGCCACATTAAAAACCGGGTTAAAGAAAGTTCAGGTTATTGGTCCTGAATTGATTTTAGGAAAACTCTTTGATGAGATTGGCTTTAACCAGATTACCGATGAGTTGTTCCGTCACCTGGTATTAAGTCGACTCACTTTTCCGTTAAGTAAATTGAAAACAAGTGAGTACCTACTTCGGTATCAAAATGTTGTTGTAGAAGTGGACAGCATTTACCGCTATCTGGATAAGTTAGAATCACAGCGGGAAGTTGTACAACGTATTAGCTTTGAGCATACCTTAAAATTATTTGACGGGAAAATTTCCGTTGTCTTTTATGATGTGACCACGCTATACTTTGAAGCTTCTGATGAAGATGACTTACGAAAGACCGGATTTTCAAAAGAAGGCAAGCATCAGCATCCCCAAATTGTTTTAGGTTTACTGGTAAGTTTATATGGCTATCCTTTGGCCTTTGAGATTTACGAAGGAAACAAGTTTGAGGGACACACGCTGATTCCTGTAGTAGAAGGGTTTAAACAGAAATATAAACTGGATAAACTAGTTGTCATTGCTGATGCAGGGTTGTTATCTGGTGAGAATATCTCAGAATTATTAAAGCATGGATATGAGTTCATTTTGGGGGCACGAATAAAAAATGAATCGAACGCACTCAAGAAAGAAATTTTGTCCCACAGCTATAAAGATGGTCATAGTGTGGTTATTAAACGGGACGAATCAACCAATCTGATTGTAAGTTTTGCTTCGGCACGGGCTCGAAAAGATGGACATAATCGACAGCGTGGACTTTCAAAATTAGAGCGACAGCTAAACAAAGGTCGTCTCACCAAACAACAAATCAATAATCGTGGATATAACAAATATTTAAAATTAGATGGTGAGGTTAAAATCACTATTGACTATGACCGATATAAAGCCGATTCAAAATGGGACGGATTGAAGGGCTATATCACCAATTGCAAACTTCCTAAAGAAGAGGTGATTGAAAACTACAAACACTTATGGCAGATTGAAAAAGCTTTCAGGATATCCAAGACTGATTTAAGGATACGGCCCATTTACCATCGCTTAGGCAAAAGAATATCTGCTCACATGATCATTGCTTTCTGTGCTTACAAACTTTATAAAGAACTGGAGCGACAGCTTAAGGAAATGAAATCAAAATTAAGCCCAGAAAAAGCCTTGGAACTCATGAAAACCATCTATAGGCTAAACATTGTCTTGCCAAACTCCGAAGAACCGACACACCTATATTTTGCAGAGGAAGAATCTCAACAAGAGCTACTAAAATCCTTTAATATAAAATTAAATTCAGACTGACCCAGCGCGGAAAACAGGAAAAA
>JBGSXJ010000058.1:0-1751 GCA_041751535.1 Aquaticitalea sp. | reverse complement strand
TGGGTCACGGGCAATATCAACCATGGGTGCAAATGTCCAATGTAAACCTTCTGCCGATGCTTCTTCTGCTGCAATACGTGAACTTTTTTCGATAAGATTTAAATCCCAACTTGCAGCAAGTCCTAAATTGATAGGGAAAATAGTTCGGTGGCCGTGAATCACATCGTATCCAAACAACAACGGAATGCCCAAACGACTTTCTTTAATCGCTACTTCTTGCAATTCGCGGGTGCCTTTGGCAGAATAAACATTCAACATGGCGCCGACACTTCCTTCTCGAATGTATTTTTTGTTGTCGGTACTGATTGTTGGACCCGTTACGGACCAGCCTCCACCATACATGACGGTCTGCCCTATTTTTTCTTCCAATGTCATTAAATTCATCAGTGAGTCCACCTTTGCCTCATAAATGGAAGGTGCATTTTGTGCAAACGTCCCATGTTGAATCGACAGCATTCCAATACAAAAAAACGAGATGGTAACTGATGTATATTTTAGCTTCATATTGAATGTTTTATTCTGATTTTATGATTTCAGTGCGTTCAGACCTACCATTGTTATTAAATGCCTCTATCTGAAAATAATAGGAATCCGTCCTATCAGCACCTGTAAAATAATATTCATTTTTTCCATAAACCATCATACTCCCATAAAGTTTGTCAGGAGATTTTCCCCAATAAATGACATAACCATCCGCCAACTGATTTTGTTGCCATTTGAACCAAATGCTTCTGCGCTCGCCAAACTTTTCTGGATCGGAACGCAGTGCGATGAAGTTCTTAACCTTTTCAGGTTTTTCACCGTTACCCTTACCGAACACACGAAAACCGCTCAACGCAAATTTTCCCGTTGGCATGTGTAAGTTTTCGAGCTTTAAATAGCGTGCCGTCGCTGGATTTTGAAGTTCGATATAGTCATGAGGCACATCTGTGGTATTGTTGCTTTTATCAACAATGACATTCCATTTTTTGCCATCGTTGGAGCCATAGATTTTATACCGATGAAATTTGCCTATTGTTTTTCCCAAGAATTCCACATCTTGATCGGCATAATTGATTTGAATAGCACTAATGGTGGATACCTCACCTAAATCGGTTTGAAACCATTCACCTTTATCACCCGAATTGGCACTCCAATAGGTTTTAATGTCTTCATCTACTGCAAAATTAGGTTGATAGCCTCCTAAAGTGGAAGATGCTTGAACTGGCTTTTGATAATTGAGCAACATCCAACCAGAAAACATATCATTTGTAAAATCTCTATCTTGACCATACTCTGGCAAATAGGTCGGATAATCTCCATACGCGGTATTGCAATACATCACATCATCTTTATCAAAACCTGCTGGCCAAATGCCCAATCGACGTTCAAAATTATTTTTGGTTGAAATGAAAATTGTAGAAACGTGCCAGTAATTGTCATAATTGTCTTGAAACGTCGCACCATGACCAGCGCCACGCGCAAAACCTCCAGGTTTATACGAAAACGGATTATGTGCCTGGTAGCTGTAACCTTCTAATGGATTTTTGCTGACATACACACCATCGGCATAACCGCTAAATTCAGTTCCAGGTGCGCCATATTGCATATAGTATTTACTATTATGCTTTGTAACCCATGCTCCTTCCACAAAAGGCTGCAGAAACACATTGTCATTGTATTCACCAAAACGTTCCCATCCATGGTCTTCTGGGTGAAGCTTTAAGATGGGCTTAACGTAACCTTCCGATTGCATGGTCTTGGTATTGATT
>JBGSXJ010000057.1:0-2620 GCA_041751535.1 Aquaticitalea sp. | reverse complement strand
CGTGTAAACCAGTTTAGAGAAGGCCAATTCAGGTGCAGAGAAATGAAATGGTTTGTCTCCTCCGTATAATACGCAAGGAACCTGACCAGCATTACGTAAGGCTTTTGTTTCTTTCTTGCCCACGCTTTCTCTTTGAGATCCGTTGATTGTAATTGATTTCATTTTTAAAATTTATAATTATTATTAATACTCATTTTTTTCCATTCATTTTTATGCCTTCCCTTTGGCAAGGGCTGGATGGGATTACATTAAAAATTTTGAGCTGATCGATCTGTTATGATGTACATTGTACATGACTTCCGCAAATAAATCTGCACAACTGATTACTCTAATCTTGTCGCTTTTTTGTTTTAGGGGAATTGAATCGGTAACGATCAATTCTTCCAATTTAGAGTTTTCAAGTCGCTCATAAGCATTGCCAGACAAAATAGGATGTGTACAAATAGCTCTAACACTCAATGCGCCACGTTCCATCATCAAATCGGCTCCAGTGGTCAAAGTACCAGCTGTATCAACCATATCATCTACCAATATTACATTCTTACCTGTAACATCACCAATCAATTCCATATGCGAAATGACATTGGCTTTTGCACGTTGTTTATAACAGATGACCACATCGCTTTCCAAGGCTTTCGAATAGGCATACGCTCTTTTGGAGCCTCCCATGTCTGGAGATGCAATGGTTAAATTGTCGAGATTTAAACCTTTCAAATAAGGTAAAAATACTGTAGATGCAAAAAGATGATCTACGGGCTTTTCAAAAAACCCCTGAATTTGATCGGCGTGCAAATCCATGGTAATAATTCGGGTTGCGCCTGCTGCTTCCAACATTTTTGCCACTAATTTAGCAGCAATTGGCACTCTCGGTTTATCCTTTCTGTCCTGTCTTGCCCAACCAAAATATGGCAACACTGCTGTAATGTGTCTTGCAGATGCGCGTTTTGCCGCATCAATCATCAGTAGCATTTCCATTAAATGTTCAGCACCAGGATGCGTGGAGCCAATGATAAAAATACGTGTGCCTCTTATTGATTCTTCATATGATGGTTGAAATTCACCATCACTATAAGTGGACGTAATCACGTTGCCCAATGGAGCACCATAAGTGGCAGCAATTTTTTCGGCCAATTCTCTACTTTGAGAACAAGCAAAAATCTTGGCTTCTGTAATGACGTTGGGCATGGATAATGAGTTGTTTTATAACGAATTAATTTGGCGCTTCGTTTAACGAGGTGCAAATTTAGGAATTTATTTGAACTGCTAAAGTATAAAAGCCACAAATTTTGATTGTTTGTAATAAAATATTTTATAATTTTGCAGTCCATTAATGCTCAAGTGGCGGAATTGGTAGACGCGCTGGATTCAAAATCCAGTTCTTCGGAGTGCGGGTTCGATTCCCGCCTTGAGTACTGCAAAGGCTTCAACGAATATGTTGAGGCCTTTTTTTATTTTCAGGTACAACATAGGTACAACATTTGCTGTTTTCATTGACTTAATTGAGAATTATCGGTTTTAAATATATTTGACATTAGAAACTATTATTTTGCTCTATTATCGTTGGTTTTTTTCTATTGAAGATTTTAGAGTCAAGCTCATAACCCAAAGGTCACTGGTTCGAGTCCAATTCCCACCACTATATGAAACAAGGCTTTAAAGATGTGAGGCTGATTTTTGTGAAATCTCTTCAACATATTACTTTTTTAATGTACGTTTAGGTATGTAGTCAAAAACTAGTGTATTACTCGTTTAGCCATATATCAATTAATGTCGTTTTCTATTCGCATTCAGCTAATACATAGGGCAAAATGTTTCATTTAAAAAATTGCATACAGCATTCTGAAACTTCCAATTTTAATTTCTATCTGTGCTGATTACTTCTAAAATAACTATACTTTTTGGAAAGGAATTTTGAGTTTCGTTCATTAGTTAAATCCTGTGGGAATATGTATCCATTCATAACGTGGGGAATAAAATAAAATCATATACAGAATGAAAATATTTAAGACATTTGTTTTAATTATTAAATAAAAAGAGGAAGATTTTATAATGTAACACGCACTGATAATTGTCTAAAAACAACATAGATTTATTTTTATAATAAAAAGTTAAAACCTGTTAATTATAGAGAGCATATATCAAATGATGATTACTTTAATGGAAATTTCTAAACGAACATGAGGAAATAGTGTATATAATAAAACCTTAAATCATGAGTGACAAAAATGATGTTGAAATAATTATAAAGAAGCACGAAGCTTCTGGAAAATATATTGAAGTGAATGGAATTAAATGTTTTGCTTTGGACCAAGGAAGTGGAGAATCTGTTCTTTGTTTACATGGGGTGCCAACTTCTTCTTTTTTATACAGAAAAATAGTTCCTGCGCTGGCAGAAAAAGGGTACAGAGGTGTAGCTATTGATTTTCCAGGTTTAGGTTTTTCTGATAGGCCAGAGGATTTTGATTATTCCTTTTCTTCTTTAGCTCAATTTAGCGCTAAAGCTGCCCAAAAATTGGGTCTGGATAAGTATCATCTTCTAATCCATGATATTGGTGGGCCTATTGGTTTTGCAATGGCAGCCAACAATCTGGAAAAAGTCTTGTCAATTACGATTCTTAAT
>JBGSXJ010000056.1:0-3300 GCA_041751535.1 Aquaticitalea sp. | reverse complement strand
TTGGCAATTACTTTTTTAAGGGAGTATCCAGAATATATGGTGGGACTGATTTTAATTGGTTTGGCACGATGTATCGCCATGGTACTTGTTTGGAATGACCTTGCAGAAGGAAGCAGCGAGTATGGTGCAGGTCTTGTGGCCCTCAACAGTATTTTTCAGGTGTTTGCTTATAGTTTTTACGCTTGGATATTTATTACGGTCCTACCACCCTATTTTGGTTTTGAAGGTGCCATTGTGGATATCTCCATAGCCACCATTGCAGAAAGTGTGGCTATCTATCTTGGCATACCATTTCTTATGGGAATTTTGAGTCGCTTGATTTTGGTGAAGTTAAAAGGTGAGGAATGGTATACCAAAAAGTTCATTCCGATGATTTCGCCAATGACCTTAATCGCCTTATTGTTCACTATTGTGGTCATGTTTTCTTTGAAAGGTGAAATGATTGTTGAAATTCCAATGGATGTTTTAATCATCGCTGTTCCTTTATTGATATATTTTAGTCTGATGTTCATTATTGGCTTTTTCTTTACCAAAGCTATGGGTGCAGAGTACGATAAAACCGCTGCGGTCGCTTTTACCGCTGCAGGAAATAATTTTGAACTTGCTATTGCAGTTGCGATTGCGGTATTTGGACTCAACTCGGGACAAGCATTTGCTGGTGTCATTGGTCCGTTGGTGGAAGTTCCTGCGTTGATTTTATTGGTAAGGGTGTCGTTTTGGTTAAGAAAAAAGTATTTTAAAACAGCAATTTAGAAAGGCAGTTTCAACGACAGTCTTTATAATTTTCGTTTGACCGAGCCGGTAATATCTTCGAGCTCATCCTTTAGTTTGTTGATTTCACCAGTGATGTCTTTAGTGACATTGGGGTCGATTCCATTTTTATCTACGCTCTTGGTAATTTCACCTTTAATATCATTGGATGCATCTCTTAATGTGCGCATGCCTTTTCCCATTCCTTTGGCGATATCAGGAATTTTATCAGCACCAAAAACCATCACAAGAATAAAGAGTATGAAAATAATCTCGGTAGTCCCTATAAATAAAAATGTTGTTTGTATTATCACGGTACAAATATAATGACTTGTATCGAATCATTTAAAAAAGCCGACTGTTAAATTAGTCGGCTTTTAAGTTAAATGTTGATAGAATTAATCCTTTGCCTCACTTTTAAACTTATCAAACTGGCTTTGTTCCAATTTCTTTGGCCAAGAATTATTTGACGTATCAATGTCTGCCGTTTCATTGTTTGGATCTACTACAATAGAAGTAATCTCTTTATCGGAAGCAATTGCTTTGCTCACTTCCTTATCGTTCAATCTCCATATTTCAGCTGGATAAGTTTCGGTTTTTGAAGAACCATCGCCGTAATTGTACTGAACAATAATTGGCATCACCAATCCTCCCAGTTTTTCGAAGGTTACATTATAGAAATATTTAGGCTCTTTGATGTTTTTTCGCTCTGCTTCCGTAAAGTTGTCCATAACATATTCCTTAAGTGTTGGAATATTTTCCATCAAGGTGCCCTTTTTCATACTCTCTTTGTATTCCGAACTGCCTTCTTCAACCATATAAACCATGGGAGGCAATTGATCGAGACTCATGCCTCTTTTTTTGACGATGTCCTTGACGTAATCATTTGGCTCTGAAGACACAACATATGTAGTGACTTCCTTCACACCCATATCAACCCAGTCAGTGGTATAAAACCAACCTCTCCAATACCAATCCAAGTCGAATGCCGATGCATCTTCCATTGTTCTGAAAAAATCTTCAGGTGTTGGGTGCTTAAACATCCAACGACGTGAATACTCTTTAAAAGCATAATCAAAAAGCTCTCTTCCCATAACGGTCTCCCTCAAGATATTGAGCGCTGTTGCAGGTTTTCCGTAGGCGTTATTTCCAAATTGATAGGTATTCAAACCTTTACTCATAATTGGTGCTATAAAATCTTGATCGCCGCCCATATAAGGAACTATATTAGGTGCAGGACCACGACGTGAAGGGTATTTTTTGTCTTCTGTAGTTATCGCTTTTGGATACCATTCGGCAAAGTCCTGTTCGGCAACAAACTGTAAAAATGTGTTTAAACCTTCGTCCATCCAAGTCCATTGACGTTCGTCGCTATTGACAATCATTGGAAAATAGTTATGTCCCACTTCGTGGATGATCACACTTATCATTCCGTATTTAACGCGATCGCTGTATTTCCCATCTTCATCAGGTCGACCATAATTCCAACATATCATAGGGTATTCCATTCCTTGTTGATCTGCATGAACCGAGATTGCTTTATGGTAAGGGTATTCAAAAGTCATTCGAGAATACGATTTTAAAGTGCTCGCCACAGCTTTAGTTGACCATTCTTCCCATAATGGGTTTCCTTCTTTTGGATATAGGGACACAGCCATAACATCTTTATTGCCAACTTTAACTGCCATCATATCCCATATAAACTTACGAGACGTTGCAAAACCAAAATCACGTACATTTTCGGCATACAATTTCCATGTCTTTGTGGTGGTGGCCTTGTTTTTTTCTGCCGCTTCAGCTTCAGCTTGGGTAACGATTAGAACTGGTTCATCGTATGATTTTTTAGCTCTTTCAAAACGATCCACCATCTCTTTGGAGAAGACCTCTTTTTGGTTAATTAAACGACCCGTTCCATCCAAAATATGATCGGAAGGCACAGTGATGTTCACTTCAAAATTACCGAATGGGAGCGCAAATTCGTCACGTCCCCAAAACTGTGAATTCTGCCAGCCTTCAACGTCATTATAGACTGCCATACGAGGATAGAATTGTGCTATGACGTATGCACGATTGTCATCTTTTGGAAAATATTCATATCCCGAACGTCCTCCGTCTTTTACGTGATCGTTTATGTTGTACCACCATTTAATACCAAAGGAAAATTTTTCTCCTGTTTTTAATGGTTTTGGCAACTCCACACGCATCATCGTTTGATGAATTGTATGCTCCAACGCACCGCCATTGACATCCTTAACTTCTAAAATATTAAAGCCACCATCAAAATTGTCTTTGAGATATGATGATGCAAATTGAGAAGCTGAATTTGCTTTAGCAACCCCTCCACCTTCAATTAAAGGTGATTTCGAATCTTTGGCTCTTTGATTTTGATCTAATTGCACCCAAAGGTATGTTAACTGATCTGGAGAATTGTTGGTATAGGTAATGACTTCGTCACCAGAAATTTTAGCATTGACATCGTCGAGCACAATATTCATTTTATAATCGGCTTGTTGCTGATAATATGCAGGACCTGGAGCTCCAGACGCCGCC
>JBGSXJ010000055.1:0-10994 GCA_041751535.1 Aquaticitalea sp. | reverse complement strand
TCTGTTGTAATAAGGATGTGTTCAGCACTTGAAGTTTCTCGGTTTTCCCTTTTATTTCCTCACCCTGCTGTTCTTGATATTTGGTGTATTGCTTAATGTATTGTAGACGCTTATAGGCTTGCTTGAAATTATCGGAGGACAATAAAAACATGACTCTACTTTGTTCTGATTTGCTTTTATAGGACTTGACTACCATAGCGGCATAATCTTTCTTTAATTCAGTTAGCTGGTCCCGCAAACTTGAAATTTCCTTTTGATTGTTATTAATTTCGCGTGTCAGTAAATTAGCTTGGTCATTGGTGACTTTAATCAGATTTTGACGCACCCTTACTTTATTGTTTAAATCTTCTACTACCGAAACGATTGAGCGCTCCTTCTTTTTATTTGTAAAGAGTAAGCTGTTAATTTGTTGAATTTCCTTTTGCAATTCTTGGCGACGTGCTTCCAATTCCTGTTGCTTCTTGCTTTGGGCCTGAAGGTTCAAGGCGCTGAAACACATTATAAAAACAAGGACAATATAAGTTGGTTGGCAGTGTCTCATTTAAGTTCAATTTCTTTATAGCCTGAAGGAATTTCAAAAGGAAAGCGCAGGTCTTCGTTAAGGGTGATGGATTTAAACTCCAAATCAATCTTAACTTCTGAATTGTCTTCGACTGCAATGATATTCACAACTTCGGGAAAAATCTCTTTATTCACTAATTGATACACTTTATAATCTATTTGTAAAAACCGTTTTTGAATGGATTGTGTGAGTTGTTGTGAATCTAATTTATAGTGACCCGGATTCAAAAGATATAAAATTTCGAAGATTGGCTTTTGATTCTCAGGCTGCAAGATATAGGAGATATCATTATTTGAAACCAAAAGATCACCTTCATTGAAATCAAAAAGCGCTTCGCCCAACAACAGATTCTGTACTTTTATAAAGTCGAGTTCAACACCCAATAGCTCGGATAAGAGCGAATAATCGCCATCAAAATATTCATTTTCGAGTTTGTTGTAATAACTCACTCTCTCTGGCGTGATCATTGCTCTTGCGGCTCCTAGAGGTGCACTTAACCAAATAACCTTGTCTTTTTCCATCCTAAAGTTGACAGTAACACCATTGGATTTATCTCCATCCGTAAAATCGATCTTTACTTTGGCCTGAAGTGTTTTAAAATCTGCGGCTTGCTTTTGATTTTCCCTAATAAGCTGTTTGGCTGTGGTGTTTTCTTTTATAGTTCCCACAGCGGTTAAACTTTTTGCAGATTTACAACCAACACATATGCTGATGGTAAGGATCAATAACAGTATTTTATAATGACTCATTGTTGCTGTTTGGTTAAAGCTTCTGCTTTTTTAGCAAACGCTTGAGATTTGGTAATATTATTGTTGAGCTTATAGGCAACGCTCAACTGTGTATAAAAATCGCCTTCCATTTTAAGGTCGTCAATGACATAATCCAAACCGGCTTCGAGACTGGCGATTGCTTTTTTGGGTTGATTGATTTTGTTGTTGGCTACACCGTTGATAAGGTACAAGATGGGTTGTGCAGGGAACAATTCCAAAGCATCCTTACTTTTGGCAGCGGCATTCTCATCCATGTTGAGGTCCAACTGCAGCAATAAAACATCTTTTATAATGCTAAAGTTTTTTGGGTCTTGTTTAAGTGCAGCTTCAAAATTTTGTAATGCTTTCGGTTTATCGTCAAGTTTTAAATAATATTGGCCCAATTCGGTCAATGTTTTGGTGCTCTTATCGTCGCCCGCAAGATTGGTCATTTCGATTAAATCTTTTTCGTAAGCAGGATTTTTGGACACAAAATTCACGAAATCATTAAAAACTTTTGCTTTGGCTTCCGCTGTTATTTCGGGTGCAGAAAGTGTAATCTTCATAGATTGAATAGCGTTTTCTACCTCATTAGTATCTAAATAATATTTGTATAGAGCTAAATGAACCAACCTTGATTCGGGATTCACTTTCAACAAGTTTTTTGCCGCTTCAAAGGACTTTTTTGAGTCACCAGTTTCACTATAACGATAAATCAACCGGAGATGCAGGTCTTCATTTTCTGGATTTAACTTTAGGCGCTCTTCTAAATTCTCGATACGATCATCTTGGTTACCTGTAAGGGTATAAATTTCATTTCTTAAGATATCCCTGTCGCTATTGACTCCAAATTCTGTATCCAAATCATCCAAAATTTTTAGCGCATCTTTATATTCCTTGGCTTTGATGTACAATTCTGCCAAATCCTGTCTGTAATCGGGATGGTATTTAACGAGTTGTTTTACGGTTTTAATGGCTTGTTTGGTATCGCCTTGAAGGTTATAAACTTCATAGAGTTGGTCTAGATACCATTCGTTTTCGGGTTCTTTGGAAACAGCTTTTTTTAAGGCATCTTCAGCCGCTCCATAATTCTTAAGTGCGATATAATTTTTACCCAACTCGTAATAGATAACGGTTATAGAATTGTTTAGCTTTTCACATTCAAGCAATGCATCAACCGCACGCTGATAGTTTTCGATGCCGTTCTGTTTTAAGGCTTCAAAAAAGTGTTCCTGAAACATGTCTTCCACATTGCCAAGATCGTCGGTTGGTTTTTTGTTGAAATCCACTTGCGCACATGCCGTATGTGGAATGATATATATTCCAAAGATGATAAGTAATATGCTGAATGCTTTTTTCATTTTTAATGTTGCCCTAAATACCTGGATGTTTGTCAAAAACCATTCCAAGCGTGATGCAATTTAGATTGTTAGGAATCTATTCTAATACCGAATAATCACCAATACTAATGGTCTTAAAATCACCATCATAATTAACGTGATTGCCGATCATGGCATTATTTAAATTTGCGTTCTTAATGTTATTGTAGCTTTGAACAAGGCTGTTTTTAATAAACACTTGATCAAATGTACAATCATTTCCTATAGACACATTTGGTCCTACGGTTGAATTGTTCAAAATCACATTTTCCCCGATATAGCACGGCTGAATTATTTTTGAATTTTTTAATTGCACAGATGAAGCTATCATTTGCTCATCATCATCCTCATGCAGAAAACCCAACATCCTAGTATTTGTCTCTACCGTCACTGACTTATTACCACAATCCATCCATTCAGTAACTTCTCCTGCTTTAAATATCTTTCCATTGGCCATCATACGCTTAATACCATCATTTATTTGATATTCACCACCATTAACGATATTATGATCTAACACATATTGCAATTCCTCTTTAAGAACGTTAACATCCTTAAAGTAGTATATACCAATCACTGCCAAATCGCTTACAAAATCTTTGGGCTTTTCAACCAACTCAACGATATGATCATCAATATTTAGTTTTACAACTCCAAAAGCTTCAGGTCGATCCACTTGTTTGACCCATATGACAGCATCAGCCTCCGGGTCGAGATTAAAATCGGCCCGAATCAAAGTATCTGCATAAGCAATGACCGCGGGTCCAGAGAGGGATTCTTCGGCACACATGATGGCATGTCCTGTGCCTAATGGTTGATCTTGGCGGTAGATAGACGCTTTAGCACCTAGGTCTTCGGCTAATTTGGTCAAACTATTTACTACATCATCTCCAAAAAACGCAGCATCACCTAAAATAAATGCAATTTCATCAATTGACTGATTCAAGACCTTTACGATATCCTTTACCAACCGATGAACTATGGGTTGTCCTGCAACTGGTATCAAAGGTTTTGGAACTGTCAGTGTGTGGGGTCTCAATCGAGAGCCTCGTCCTGCCATTGGTACAATTATTTTCATATATGTCTGCGACTGCAGTATTTTTTTAAAAGTTAAACTCTATTTTATCTAAAATTGACAAATCGAATTAAGAAATTAAGATTCCTGCTTTCGTTGGAATGGTTACTTCATTCCTGTGCTTCCAAAACCACCTTCACCTCGCGATGTTTCAGACAATTCCTGAACGTTGATCCATTCAGCGCGCTCGTGTTTAGCAATCACCAATTGTGCAATGCGCTCGCCATTATGGATGGTGAAATCCTCATTGGACAAATTCACTAAAATAACGCCAATTTCGCCTCTGTAATCAGCGTCAATGGTTCCTGGAGCATTGAGTACCGTGATCCCCATTTTGGCTGCAAGGCCGCTACGTGGTCGTACTTGTGCTTCATAGCCCATAGGCATTTCAATAAATAAACCAGTACCTACAATACTTCTTTCCAAAGGTTTTAAAACTCGCGATTCTGATAAATTTACACGCAAATCCATTCCTGCCGAAGCTATGGTTTCATAATTTGGCAGTTCATGATTGGATTTATTTATGATTTTAATCTTCAATGTTATTTGTTTTTTATCAATTGTATTATTTGGGTTTTTTCAAGCTGAACGACCAAAATTACAAATAGTGTAAGTAGGCCAATTCCTATATAAATATTTTCACGATAAACATAAAACGAAATTACCGAAAATGCAGATGAAACCAATAAATACAAGCTCATTTTTTTCAAATTATACGGAATGGGATAATATTTTTGACCATAATAGTACGATGCCATCATCATACTGGAATAAGCAACAAGAGTAGCGATGGCCGAACCTCTATATTCCATAATGGGAATCAACCAAAAATTGAGACCCAATGTCAAAATCGCACCAAAAACCGAAATATAAGCGCCAATCTTGGTTCTATCCGTGATTTTGTACCATACCGAAAGATTGTGATAAATACCCAAACATAGATTGGCCATAAGGATTAACGGTACGATCCACATGGCTTCCCAATAATCCTCACTTCTCACGATATAAGGCTTTAGAACATCTGCAAATACGACAATGGCGAGCAACATGACAGATCCAAAGGCAACAAAAAACTCCAAAATGCTCGCATAATTTTTCTGCGGATTCTCGCTTTTGGCATGACTGAAAAAATATGGCTCAATTCCCAACCGATATGCGGTGGCAAATAAGGTCATAAACACTGCTATTTTGTAGCAGGCAGAGTACATACCAACTTTGGTTTCTGCAATATCTGGCGGTAACAAATAATCCAAAAGAATCCTGTCAAAGGTTTCATTAATGGAAAATGCAAATCCCGCAATAAGCACCGGAAAGGCATACCGAAACATTCGTTTGAACAGGTTGCTATCAAATGTATACTGAATTTTAAAATAATAATTCAGCATCAACAATAGTGTGATTGCACTCGCGACCAAATTGGATATAAAAATATAGTTGATCTCAAAATTCGGAAGATAGATAGACTCTAAAATAGAATTATCATTTGCCAAATTTTTCAGATAAAGAAGGAAAAATAGGTTCAATCCAAGATTGATTGCGACGTTCAATATTTTAATAACCGCATAAGTCATTGATTTTTCCATGGCACGCAACCAGGCAAATGGGATAATCACCAACGCATCCAATAGCAAAATCCAGATGACTAATGCAATGTATTCCGAATTAATATCTGTAACAGTGGCTATTTGATCTTTGAACAAAAATGCCAGTATAAAAAACCCAAATGAGGAAATAATTAAGGCTATTGTTGAGGTTCCAATGACCTTGTTTTGGTCTGCTTCTTTGTTGAAAAACCTAAAAAAGGCAGTTTCCATGCCATAGGCCAAAAGCACATTAAAAATAACAAACCATGAAAAGATGATGGATACTTTACCATACTCGGCAACTGAAGACAGCACACCTTTTGTTGTGTAGAGAGGCACCAATAAAAAGCTCAACATTCGCGGAAGAACGGTTGCTAATCCATAGATGAATGTCTGCTTAAAGAGTTTTTTGAATCCGCTCAAAGTGGTTGATTAATAAAGTGCTAAAAGTATACAATCTTGCAAAGTTAACCAATTTTGGGCCCCACGAAGATGGGAATTTCCTTTGCCTCAAACTTTATTGCTTATTTTTTGGTGCACTGGGATAATGTTCCTGCTTTTTTATGACAATATTATCTATTTTGAAATATTTGGTCACATTGGATTCCGTGTAGCTGATGACGCACTCGGTATCTTTCAAATCGAAAGGAATTTTTTCATTTAATTCTGGGAGTTGATTGCCATACTCTTCCTTTGGATCACTGCTCATAATGATATCTTGGTTTTGATTGAAATTTGCTTTAAACCTAGCAACATAGAGCATTTGGCTGGCATCTGAAAGTTCCAGTTTTGCAACCTTTCCTTTGAAATAAGCAGAGTCCAATTGGATGTTTTGAGGGATTTTTTGCGAAACAGGGATAAATAGATTTATTCCAGAACCGCCGCCTTTCACGCCTGAAACCCAACTCTGGATATAGACTTCCTGGAGAGTGATAGGTGGTTTTTTTTGGAGCTTCTGGGCTGTGGAACAATGGGTTATGGTAAATACTACTGTTATACAAATAAAAACGATCCCTAACTTTTTCATGATCTCCTGATTTATGTTTAAAGGTAACAAATCAAACTTCATTCCATAAAAAAAGTCTTACCTGTTCAGTAAGACTTTAATCATGGGAAGTTCTACACAATTAATCCTCTTCAACAATCGCCATTCTAGTGGTTGGTCTATTATTGTAAATCGAAGGATGGCCATTTTCATAATATGTGCCTGCCTTTTCTTCTATGCTTGCGACTTTTAAATATTTTGTTATACCGTTTTGCTTGTAACTAATTACACATTCGTTGTCTTTCAGATCAACAGGATAATCAGCAGGTTTTTTGGATGGTTGCCAGGTGTAATGAGGAGAGCTGTTCTCTAAAACAGCTGAATACATAGCATCCTTTATTTGGAGTTTGCCTTTCATGTTTCTAAAATACACAGTTTCCAATTGAATGTTTTCGTCAGTTTGGATGTTTGGAAAGAACATGTTGATTCCGGTTCCTCCAACCTTAATTCCAGCATACCATTCTTGAAAAATGACTTTATCAAGCTTGAGAACGGGAGAAACTTCAGAAATTGAATTTTTTTGGCTGTAGGATTGAAAATTGCCTGCGAAAAAAATGGTCAGTAAGATGGCATAGGATGCCTTTTTAAATGTTTTCATGGTTTGTAGGTTAAGATTTGGAAGATAAATATAGGAAAATATTTTTATCAACCAAAAGAAACCAATGCTTTTTATCGAATAAAATTACATTTTAACTATAATTTGTGTAGTTCATCGATTTTTTTGAAGACTTTAAAAATTATTCGTACAAAAAACAATTTTTAATTTCTTAATTATTCAACGCTTCAGCTCCACCAACAATCTCAAGAATTTCATTGGTGATTGATGCCTGACGCGCTTTGTTATAAGTAAGTTTTAATTGATCTCTCAATTCGGTTGCGTTATCGGTTGCTTTGTGCATCGCTGTCATTCGAGCTCCGTGTTCGCTGGCGAAAGAATCCCTGATGGCTTTGTATAATTGCGTTTTTAAAGACTTTGGAATCAATTGTTCTACAATTTCTGATTTGGAAGGTTCAAAAATGTAATCTACATTCACCTTTATATCACTTGCAACTGGAACAATTGGCAAGAACTGTTCGGTCATGATTTCTTGTGTTGCGGCATTTTTGAATTTATTATACACCAAAACAATCTTATCTGCTTTGTGCGTCAAAAACTTATCCATCAACACTTCTGCAATTTCAGCAACATTATCAAAAGTTAAATCTTCATAGACTTCGCTTTTATTTGCGACCACTTTATTGGATTTCTTAAATGCGTCATTTGCTTTTTTACCAATTGTCAAATAAGAAATCTCCTGATTGGAATAGGTGCTACCTACTAAAGTATTAACCTGCTTAATGATATTTGAATTGAATGCGCCAGCCAAACCTCTATTGGATGTGATAGGGACAATCAATACCTTATTAATGATACGTTGGTCTGAATATTTGCTACCAGAATCGGCATCTAGGGTTGCGCTTAAACCTTGCAACAATTCCGTCAACTTATCAGAATAAGGACGCATTGCGGTTATAGCATCTTGAGCTTTCTTTAATTTTGCAGCCGAAACCATTTTCATGGCACTGGTAATCTGCATCGTGGAAGATACCGATGATATTCTGTTGCGTATTTCTTTTAAATTTGCCATTTTTCGTATCCTAAACCCTTTCCAAAGAAAAGGACTTTTTAAAATATTACTTTTATCTCATTACTTCACCTCCGACTCAAGAAGGTTGGGATGGGATTTTTACTTTCTATATTTAGCCGATAATTCTTTTGCTACAGCCATTAAAGTGTCTGTAACTTCATCTGTCAATTTTCCAGCTTTCAATGAAGCTAATGCGTCACTGTGTTTTGCATTTAGGAATTCTAAATAATCTCTTTCGAACTCTTTTACTTTTTCAACAGGAACATCTTTCAATAAGTTTTTAGATCCTGCATAAATGATTGCAATTTGATCTTCTACTTTATAAGGATCGTTTTGTGCTTGTTTTAAAATTTCCACATTACGTTTTCCTTTTTCAATCACATTTAATGTAGAAGCATCTAAATCTGAACCAAATTTAGCAAAAGCTTCGAGCTCACGGTATTGTGCTTGATCCAATTTCAAAGTACCTGCAACTTTTTTCATCGATTTGATCTGTGCGTTACCTCCAACACGAGATACAGAAATACCCACGTTAATTGCTGGACGTACACCAGAGTTAAACAAGTCACCATCCAAGAAAATCTGTCCATCAGTAATCGAAATTACGTTGGTTGGGATATATGCAGAAACGTCACCAGCTTGTGTTTCAATGATTGGCAAAGCCGTTAATGAACCGCCACCTTTTACGATAGGCTTCAACACATCTGGTAAGTCATTCATTTCTTTTGCAATCGCATCGTTATCGATAATTTTTGCAGAACGCTCTAACAAACGCGAGTGTAAGTAGAAAACGTCACCTGGATACGCCTCACGTCCTGGTGGACGACGTAACAATAACGAAATCTCACGATATGCCACCGCTTGCTTTGATAAATCATCAAAAACTATCAAGGCTGGACGCCCAGTATCTCTAAAGTACTCGCCAATTGCAGCACCGGCAAAGGGTGCATAAACTTGCATTGCAGCAGGATCAGATGCGTTAGCAGCAACAATGATTGTGTAAGCCAAAGCGCCTTTTTCTTCCAATGTTTTGGCAATATTCGCAACAGTCGATGCTTTTTGTCCGACCGCTACATATATACAGTATACAGGTTCACCTGCATCATAGAATTCTTTTTGATTTAAAATGGTATCGATACAAACAGTTGTTTTACCAGTTTGACGGTCACCAATAACAAGTTCACGTTGACCACGACCAACAGGGATCATCGCATCGATAGATTTGATACCAGTTTGCAATGGCTCTGTTACTGGCTGACGGTAAATTACACCTGGTGCTTTACGCTCCAAAGGCATTTCATAAAGCTTGCCGCCAATTGGTCCTTTCCCATCGATAGGGTTGCCTAAAGTATCCACAACACGGCCAACGATTTCTTCACCAACCTTAAGCGATGCAATTCGCTCTGTGCGTTTTACAATAGAACCTTCACTGATATTTTTTGAATGGCCCAACAATACAACACCCACGTTATCTTCCTCTAAATTCAATACGATGCCCTCAAGACCATCTGCGAATTCAACTAATTCACCATATTGAACATTTGATAGTCCATACACACGTGCAATACCATCTCCAACAGTCAATACTGTTCCTACTTCGTCCAATGAAGCTCCTGCTTCAAAACCAGACAATTGTTGTTTTAAGATTGCTGAAATTTCAGCCGGTTTTACTTCTGCCATTTTTATTAGTTATTAGAGGTTAGATAAAGGATGATTGCCATCGATTCCCAACTCTTTAGTTTAATGTAAATTCTCTTTTTAGTTTACTTAATTTATGTGATATGCTTGCATCATATTGAATGTCACCCACACGTAGGATGAAACCACCTAAAATGGATTTGTCAATAATATTTTTTATTTCAGCATCTTTCCCTGTCAACTCTTTTACTTTTGCAAGTATTTTAGCTTTCAAATCATCTGTTAAGGCAACAGCTGATGTTACGAGTGCAACTTGTGTTCCTTGTTGCTGGTCATATAGATGATTGTATTTTTGTGCCACATCACCCAAAATATCGATACGTCTGTTTTCGATAAGTGTGTTGATGAGGTTAACGCTCAATGGGTTTATATTTTTAAAAACTGCCAACAGAGCAGATTTTTTGGTAGCATTCGGCACTATAGGGCTATGGAGCATGTTACTCAAATCCCTGCTTTCTAAAACTGCATTGGCAATGGATTTCATATCGTCATTGACAACTTGATCTGACTTTTGATCTTTTGCCAATTCCAAAACCGCTTTTGCGTAACGTATTGCTGCTCTTGTTTGTGCCATATTTTAGACATTAGACATTAGACGCTAGATTCTAGACGTTATGCCAATTCATTACTGTTTCTTAATTCAATTTTGTGTCGCTTAACATTGACTCAACCAACTTCAGCTGTCTGTCTTTGTTTGATAATTCTTCGCGAACTACTTTTTCGGCGATATCCACCGATAGGATCGCTACTTGATTTCTCAATTCGGCCATGGCGGCTTTTTTCTCGCTCTCAATAGCAGTTTGTGCTTGCTCAATCATTTTTGAAGCCTGTGTTTGTGCTTCATCCCTAGCATCAGCAATCATCTTTGTTTTTATCTCACGAGCATCTTTTAACATGGCTTCACGTTCAGCGCGGGCTTCATTAAGAATACGTTCGTTATCTGACTTCAAGTTTTCCATCTCTTTACGAGCGTTTTCGGCAGAAGCCAAAGCGCCTTTGATACCATCCTCGCGCTGTTCTACAGCTCCAAGAATCGGTTTCCAAGCAAACTTACGCAGAATGAACAATAAAAATAAGAATGTAATGATGGTCCAAACTACGAGTCCAAATCCAGGTGTTACTAAATCCATTTCTTTTTGTGTTTCTAATTAATTTTAAATTTTATATACAGAAGCAACCAACCGTTACTTCTGTATATAATTTACTTTTTTTGGGATTATCCTTGCAATAAAGCAACAACAACTCCAAATAGCGCTACCGCTTCAACGAAGGCTG
>JBGSXJ010000054.1:0-2535 GCA_041751535.1 Aquaticitalea sp. | reverse complement strand
TTTGGCATCTGGATTTCTTCTTAAAACTCCTAAACCAGAACACGGCGCATCAATCAATACCCTATCTGCCTTGTCGTAAAGTTTTTTAACGACTTTTGTAGTTTCAATTACACGCGTTTCAATGTTGAAGGCGCCATTGCGTTTCGCTCTGCGTTTGAGTTCATTGAGTTTGTTGCCATAGATGTCCAAAGCGATGATTTGCCCTTTATTTTCCATTAAGGAAGCAATATGCAAGGCCTTTCCGCCTGCACCAGCACACGCATCTACAACTCGCATTCCTGGTTCGACATCTAAAAATTCAGCGACCAATTGAGAGGAGGCATCCTGCACTTCAAAATGTCCGTTTTGGAACGCTTCCGTTTGAAATACATTGCCACGTTCTTTTAATTTTAGTGCATTCGGATAGTCGGGAAGCTCATCGGTTTCGAAGTCAAGGTCAAACAATTCAGATTGCAGTTTTTCTTTTGTGGTTTGCAGTGTATTGACCCTTAAGACAACTTCCGCTTGCTCATTGAGAGCTGCAATTTCTTTGCTCCAAAGCTCCGCACCCAATTCTTTTTCGCCCAATTCGTCCATCCAATCTGGAATGGATTCCTTGAGTTTCCGGATTTTCGAAAGTTCATCAAATCTTCCTTTTATTTTTCTTGTTGGAGTGTTTTCAAAATAGGTCCAATCAGGGAGTTTAATTCCTTTCAAGGTAGCCCAAACCGCAAACATGCGCCAAATATTATCTCTATCAAAAGGTTCTTTTACTTCAGCAATTTCTGCGTACAAGCGTTTCCAACGGACGATGTCATAAACGGTTTCTGCCACAAAACCTCTGTCGCGGGCGCCCCAACGTTTGTCTCGTTTTAATAATAATTGAATGACTTTATCAGCATATTGACCTTCATTAAATATGAGCATCAATCCGTCGATGACTGCAAAGCATAAATTTCTGTGTAAACGCATTGTAAAAAAATTAGCTTGCAAAGTTACGTTAAATGCCATTGATTCACGATGATTTTTAATTTTTAATTGTAAATGAAGTATCTTTCCAGAAAATTGTAAATGATGAAAATTATAGTGTTTTTGTTTGTGCTTATTGGACTTGTCTCATGTAAAAATGAAGAGAAAGTGCAGTTGAAAATGGTGACATCTGTTACCGTTGAAGAAATTTATACGGATTCAACATTAAGCATTCGGGCCATTGAATTGTTGGATGATAAAAGCTTGGCTTTTGCCGCCAATAACGGCACATTTGGTTTGTTTGATCCAAGATCCAACAGTTGGATGACTTCCGTACAAACATTGGACAGCTTGAATTTGCAATTTAGGGCTGTAGCGCATACTTCTGCCGATTTTTTTATGTTGAGCGTGGAAAACCCAGCCTTATTATACAAGACAGGCGACAACGGCCTTATGGAATTGGTTTATAAAGAATCGCATGAAAAGGCGTTTTACGACGCCATGACTTTTTGGAATGACAAAGAAGGCATTGCCATTGGTGATCCGACGGATGAATGTATGAGTGTGATCGTTACGCGCGATGGTGGAAATACTTGGAATAAAACAGCGTGTAATCAACTTCCAAAAGTTAGGGAAGGAGAGGCGGCTTTTGCGGCGAGCAATACCAATATTGCGGTCGTCGGCGATAAAACATGGATCGCAACAGGCG
The DNA here is from genome assembly GCA_041751535.1 of Aquaticitalea sp. Lineage (GTDB taxonomy): Bacteria > Bacteroidota > Bacteroidia > Flavobacteriales > Flavobacteriaceae > JBPOFM01. Next base: position 878 of record JBGSXJ010000054.1, on the reverse strand, counting down.
GAACGAGCAGTAGGGTACTATATTCGCCAAACAAAGGTAAAACATGGGAAGTTTTCGAGACACCAATCGTGCAAGGTGAAGCTACAACAGGAATTTATTCCATGGATTTTTATGATGACAGCAACGGATTTGCTATTGGAGGCGACTACACACAGCCCGAAAATAATTTGGCAAATAAAATAGTGACGAGCGATGGTGGCAAAACATGGTCTTTGGTTGCCGACGGTAAAGGTCCTGGCTATAGAAGTTGTGTGCAATACATACCTGGCAGCAATGCTAATTCGTTGATAGTTGTTGGGACTGATGGTATTGATGTTTCCCATGATAAAGGCAAAACGTGGAAGCATTTAAGCGACGATTCCTTTCATACATTACGCTTTGTAAATGACAGTGTGGCGTATGCTGCAGGGCAAGGTCGAATTTCAAAAGTGACATTTAAATAAAAAAAAATTCCAAACACTATTTTTAAAAGTGTCTGGAATTTAAGATCATGTATATTCTTAAAATTTAGGACTTAAGGTTACTCTTTTCCTGATGCCCTTCGTTTTTTGTATTCTTCAAACATTTTTTTATTGAATTGGTCTTCCGCAATTTTCAGTTTTATAACCTTTTTTGAAGGAAGGATAATTTGCAAATCTTTTATAAATTTCTCACGAAGTGCGTGTTTTTTGTTTTCAATGACACTCATATCTTCAATCATTTCTTTTGCTTCCTGCTCAGATAAAGATTCGATGTCAGTATCTTTTCGCTGCGTATATTTTTCTTTTCGAAGTTGCTGTTCTTGTTCTTCAAATGCATTGTAAATTGGCCAAAATTGTTGTGCTTCGCTTTTAGAAAGATCCAATTGTTCTGTAAGATAGGCTACTTTTAAAGCCTTG
>JBGSXJ010000053.1:0-2655 GCA_041751535.1 Aquaticitalea sp. | reverse complement strand
TTTTTTTTGCAAAAGTAAGAAACATTCATAGGATTCAGGTTTTGATTGTAACAAAAAGTGTTTTAATATTACTAATTGTTCAAACACAACCAAAAAACTCATGGTCAAACACTTTCTAACTCTCGAATGGAAACAGTTTTTTAGATCTGCAACGATGGGCAAAAGTATTGCCATCAAAATTCTAATGGGGTTTTTCGCTCTTTATTTTATTGCAACATTTTTAACCTTAGGCGTTGCTTTGTATCCAGGTCTTAAAAAAGTGTATCCAGATGCAGATCCTTTTCTTATTGTTAACGGGTTTATATTTTATTGGATTTTAGGAGACTTGATGATTCGATTTTTCTTTCAGAAACTACCTGTAATGAGTGTAAAACCATTATTGGTTCTCCCCATTAAAAGAAGCAGTGTAGTGAATTTTGTTTTGGGAAAATCCATGGTTTCTTTTTTTAATTTCCTACCACTTTTTGCTGTCATTCCTTTTGGGATTACCTTACTCATCAAAAATTACGACCCAACTTCTATCGCCACTTGGATGTTTTTGATGTTGTTGATTGCTCTCATCAACAATTTTTTGAATTTTATTATCGAAAGTCTTTCGGCTGAAACGGAATTATCCTTTTTGCCAATCATCATTTTGATTTCAATCTTGTATGGGCTCAATCATTTTGATATCCTCAATATTTCAGGAATCTTATCCAACGGAATTATTGCCATCACAAACAATCCTTTATTGCTGATCATTCCAATTGGTCTATTGGCTATATTATATTATTTTAATTTTAAGATTTTAAGAAAAAAGCTGTTTCTTGATAATTCACTCAAAACAAAAATTCAGGAAGTAACAACTTCTAATCTTGATTGGACACAAAAATTTGGAGACATCGCTCCATTTATGCAGCTAGATTTAAAATTGCTTTGGAGGAACAAACGTCCAAAATCATCCGTGTGGATGTTAGGTCTCGGATTGTTGTATGGCTTGTTCTTTTATCCAAACCCAATGTACCAGGATATGTTTTGGCTATACGCATTTATTGGCATCTTTGTAACCGGTATTTTTCTTATAAATTTCGGCCAATTTATTCCCGCTTGGGATAGTGGATATTATAAGTTGCTGATGAGCCAAAATATAAAATACAAGCAATATCTCAAATCTAAATATACATTGATGACCCTGAGTGTTATTATACTATTTGTGTTGAGTATACCGTATGTATATTTTGGGTGGAAAATCCTTCTGGCGCACTTTGCGGCTGCAGTTTACAATATTGGTGTCAATACATATGTCATTTTGCTGGGCGGTTCTTTCAATAGAAAAAAAATTGATTTAAATCAAAGAGCGGCTTTTAACTTTCAAGGCACAGGAGCTGTTCAATGGCTTATTGGATTACCATTGATGTTTTTACCGATGGCCATCTTTGCCGCATTTTATTTTATGTTCAATTTTGAATTGGCAATTGCGGTTCTAGTGATTTTGGGATTGATAGGAATTGTGTTTCATCAAAAACTAATGACTTTTATTACTCAAAAATATTTAGATTCTAAACACAAAATGATCAATGCATTTAGTCAAGACGAATAAAACTTATAAACTATGATAACTACTTCAAACCTTTCCAAAAAATATAACAACACAACTGTATTAAAGATAGATAGTCTAGTCATCCCAAAAGGTCAAAGTTTTGGTCTTGTGGGAAACAATGGCGCAGGAAAAACCACATTTTTTAGTTTGCTGTTGGATTTGATTCAACCCACAACTGGGAATATTGAGAGTAACAACATCTTGGTGCACGAAAGCGAAGATTGGAAGCCTTTTACCGCGTCTTTTATTGATGAAAGCTTTTTGATCGGTTATCTCACGGCCGAAGAATATTTTTATTTCATTGGTGAATTAAGAGGCCAAAATAAAGCTGATGTAGATGCATTGGTGTCTCAATTTCAAGATTTTTTCCACGGAGAAATCCTGAATCAGAAAAAATACCTTCGCGATTTAAGTAAAGGAAATCAGAAAAAGGTTGGGATTGTTGGAGCTCTTATCGGCAATCCTGAAGTCATCATTTTAGACGAACCCTTCGCCAATTTAGATCCAACAACTCAAATAAGGCTCAAAAAGATCATCAAGGATTTGGCAGAAACCAAAGGCGTTACCGTTTTGATTTCAAGTCACGATTTAATGCACGTGACTGATGTTTGCGAACGCATTGTGGTTCTTGAAAAAGGTGAAATTGTTAAAGACTTGGCTACCAGCGAGGCAACTTTGAGAGAATTGGAAGCTCATTTTGCGGGATAGTTGTTTGTCCATTAGCTTAAATCCATTATAAAGCAATGGGCATTTTTAAGGACGAGCACGCTATCGAATTGTCTTCCATTTTACTGCAATTATTCAAAAAGATGCTTATTTTTACGGCACTGCATACTATTTGCAGCCGTTTTTAGTTATCTATTAACCAAATACAACCACGTTGAATACTTCTTTAAAAGGCATCATTCTTCTTTTGGGCGCTACTCTTGTCATTACAGGTTGTTCCCGTAAAAATGACACGTTCATTAACAGGAATTTTCATGCCCTTGGTACCAAATACAATATTCTTTACAACGGAAATTTAGCTCTGGATAATGGTCGTGAAAGTGTGAATAATGCTGTCACTGACAACTATT
>JBGSXJ010000052.1:0-2765 GCA_041751535.1 Aquaticitalea sp. | reverse complement strand
GTAGCATTATTCTTTTGGCTTACCAAGAAATATCTTAAATGGCAGATTTATGCAGAATTTGAACGTTAATATATTTTTTAGAAAGCGTCAAGACCAAAGGCATAGCATTGAAGAGTTGTTTTTGGATTTAATACCTTTTTTAGCAAAGGAAGCAAATGTTATCGTTACAGAAGTTCCTTATTCTGGGGCGAACCCAAATGCGATTTTCAAGAACTTGAAATTCGCGGGCTCCAAAAATCATGCAATTAATCACGTAACTGGTGATATTCATTATTTAGTTCTTGCGTTTAGAGGAAACTCTGTTTTGACCATTCACGATGTGAAGTCGGCCCTTACGGGAAATATTCTCAAGAAATTGTACATCAAATTATTTTGGTTTTGGCTTCCAGCATTGCTGGTCAAACGAATCACAGTTATTTCAGAATTCACCAAAAAGGAGTTGGAGCCGATCATCCCTTTTGCAAAACATAAAATACGAGTGGTTCAAAATCCAATAAAAAAGGGACTAAAACCAATACCCTATCAATTTAATTCAGAAAACCCCCTTTTACTTTTTATCGGAACAAAATCAAATAAAAATTTGGAACGTTCATTGGAAGCAATTAAAGATTTTTCTTGTAGGGTTATGATCGTTGGTCAACTTACGAATTCCCAATTGACATTGTTGCAGGATTTTAAAATAGACTACGATAATAAATTTAATTTATCCTTTGAGGACATTATTGAATGTTACAAGCAATGTGATTTGGTCTGTTTTGCCTCTACATACGAGGGTTTTGGAATGCCAATAATAGAAGCACAAGCGATGGGAAGGCCCGTAGTGACCTCTAATCTGGGTGCTATGAAAGAAGTTGGAGATACTTCAGTTTGTTATGTTGATCCATATGATGTGGATTCCATTAAACAAGGAATCATTAAAGTGTGTACAAATGAAAAATTGAGACATGAGCTAATCCAAAATGGAATGGAGAATGTCAAACGATTTCAGCCAGCATCAATCGCCGAGCAGTATTTAGAACTATATAAAGAAGTCCTAGCATAGATGCAACGAAAAAAAATCCTTATAACAATTGATTGGTTTCTACCTGGTACAAAATCTGGTGGTCCTGTCCGATCGTATGCCAACATGATTGCGCATTTGGGCGAATACCACGATTTTTACATCATTACAAGAGATACTGATTATTGTTCTGATGAGGTCTATAAAACTGTTAAATCCAATACTTGGAATCAATTTAATGAGCATACCTTCATTTATTATTTTTCCAACGACCAATTGAATAAGAACAATCTAAAAAAATTGTTGAGTGAAACCCCGTATGATGTTATTTATATCAATGGTATTTATAGTTGGTATTTTTCCATATTACCGTTATGGCTTTTGAGAAAGCAAAATAATCTTATGGTGGCGGCAAGAGGAATGCTCAATCCGCAAGCTTTTTCGGTAAAGAAAACGAAAAAGAAAGTGTTTTTGGGACTTGCAAAACTTTTGGATCTTTATAAAAATGTGACTTTTCATGCCACAAATGAGGATGAATCCAATCACATCAAAGACATTGTTGGCAAACAATCTGAAGTTCGGATTGCGCCGAATCTTCCGAGGGTTTCAAGGATAGATCAGTTTTCAATAAAAGAAAAATCCAATCCAACACGTTTTGTGAATATGGCTCGGATTTCAAAGGAAAAAGGAACACTTCATATGATTGATGCTTTACACGGCATATCAAACGACTTGATTTTGGACCTATTTGGACCTATTTATGACGAATCCTATTGGGAAGTTTGCGAAAAAAGTATGGAGCGTTTGCCCAATAACATTAAGGTCACCTATAAAGGCATTCTACCAAGTGAAGATGTTCCCAAGGTGCTTCAACACTATGATTTTTTTGTCCTTCTATCGGAGGGAGAGAATTTTGGGCATGCCATTTTGGAAGGGCTTATGGCTGGATGCCCAGTTATTATTTCCGATCAAACACCTTGGAAAGATTTAAAGAGCAAAGGAATTGGTTGGGACTTGGATTTGAAGAATAAAAAAGTCATCAGACAAACATTCCTTAACGCTTCAATGATGACTCAAAAAGATTATCAGATAGCTTCTGAAAATGCGATGCAATTCTCAAAGAAATTTTCAGAAGATCCTGAATTATTAATGTTAAATTTGAAGCTCTTTAATTGATAGCCATTGAAAACTGATTTATCAACATATAATAATGATTGGTACAACCCAGGTTCTAGCATTAAACGCTTCTTATGGTATTTTGTGAATGAACTTTTTGTTCGGAATCCTTTAAATCCCTCATCAAGTTTAAAAATATCCGTTTTAAGGATGTTTGGCGCGAAAATAGGAAACGAGGTGGTCATCAAACCTAAAGTAAACATTAAATACCCTTGGAAGTTGACTATAGGAAACAATTGCTGGATAGGAGAAAGTGTCTGGATTGATAATCTTGATGAGGTTATCCTAGAAGATAACGTATGTCTTTCTCAAGGCGCTTTTTTAATATGTGGAAATCACAATTACAAAACTAGCAGCTTTGATCTTATAGTTGCTCCTATAACATTAAAAGAGGGAAGTTGGGTAGGCGCTAAAAGTATTGTAGGACCTGGCGTTACGCTTGGTAGCCATTCCGTTTTGGCATTAGGTTCGGTGGCGAGTGCAAATTTAGAGGCTTTTGCTATATATAGAGGCAATCCTGCACTTAAAATTAAAGAACGAGTAATATTAAGCCCTGAATGAGGATCTCAATAATTACGGCCACCTATAA
>JBGSXJ010000051.1:0-3529 GCA_041751535.1 Aquaticitalea sp. | reverse complement strand
GCTCATCATTTACATACCCTCTGTATAATTTTAAATCTAGTTTTATCAATTCACATTATATTAACTCATATTAACCTACAAATTACTTAATTTTAATCTGATTTTAAACTTTATGAACTCAAATAACAAAGTTTTGTTGGTAGTCAATCCTATTTCCGGTGGTTCGGGAAAAGAACAACTGATTGAACAAGTGAAAGATGCAGCTACTAAACATAATTTTTCTGTATCAACTTTTGAAACTACTGGTAAGGCAGATGCGAGTCAAATCAGCACTATTCTTCAATCAGAAAATATCCAAAGATTAATGGTTGCTGGCGGAGACGGTACCATTCAAATGATTGCAAACGCGATAGCCTCTAAAGATATTAGTATCGGTATCATTCCCGCTGGTTCGGCTAACGGATTGGCCTCCAATTTAAATTTACCCGATACGATTGAAGATCAAGTGGCGGTGGCATTGGGCTCAAATTATATGATGATGGATGTGATTTCTGTCAATGGCCATGTTTGTCTTCATATATCGGATATTGGCATCAATGCCAATTTGGTAAGAAATTATGAAAATTCATATTTTCGCGGAAAATTCGGATATGCTTTGCAAACGCTTCCAACCTTATTTGAGACGGATTTACCATATCAATTTACCATCGAAGTTAATGGGGAAAAGTTAGTTAAAGAAGGTATAATGATCGCGTTGGCCAATGCGAACCAATTCGGAACTGGCTCTATCATCAATCCTAAAGGCAAGATGGATGATGATATGTTTGAAATACTTGTTTTCAAAAAAATGGCAATCATTGATATCTTAAAGACCTTGAGTCAGAATTCGGAAAGAGATAGAGAGTTTGTTGAATGTTTCTCAACCTCCAAAGCGACCATTCATGTCGCAAAGGCAATTTCCTTGCAAGTAGATGGTGAATATATCGGAGAAGTAAATAAAGTTGAAGCGGAATTGAGTCCGTTTAAAATGAAGATTATGATTCCTAAAAATGATTCTTAAAAACCTTCCGTATATTCCTGTTTGAATTTTTTATGTTGGCGTAAAAATATGTTATTGAAAGTATCCGTTTTTCAATAAGCTATAATGAAATGAAAGACTTTCCATCTGATAGGAAAATCTTTCATTCATCTATATAGGGTCAAATTCAATAGCTAGTTATGTGGTACTATTTAATCTTGAAAGTCATTACAGGTATATCAGCATGATTGGCCAAATCTTCCGAAATACTTCCTTCAAAGAAATGTGCCAGACCCGTTCTACCATGTGTTGGAATGGCGATTAAATCGGCATTGATTTTTTTGGCGAAACTCAATATTCCTTTCTCTACCGATACATCCGATACGTAATTTACCGCATTCATTCTATTTAAATTGCCATCGGCCTTTTGAAGAAAGTTGGTCATGGTTGTTTCCATGTCCGAAGAACTTTTAAAACGTTCTCCCGGAACATTCACAAATAACAATTGCATTTCAGAACCAAGAATCATAAATAGCTTTGAAGCATTAATATATGGTTTTACAGCTTCATCAGAAAAATCACTGGCAAATACGATGGTTTTGTAATCCATCTTGTTCGGTTTATTCTTAATGACCAAAACCGGGATATCAGAATGTCTTACCACTTTTTCGGTATTGGATCCAACAAAGATTTCGCTAAAACCACTGGTACCATGAGATCCCATCAAAATTAAATCGGCATTGTGCTCCTCTGCAACTTGGTTCACTTCGCTAAACACTTTAAAATGCTTAACAATAGGAACAATATCCACGCCCTTTAAATAATCCTTATCCAAAAAGCTATCAAACTTTTGTTCGGCAAGTTGTAAGAAAAATACGGCTTTGGCATTTTGCTCGTTATCGCTGGTAGTTAACATTCCATCAGAAATCTCTAGCATGTGCAATGCCAAAATTTGTGCATTATGTTTTTTGGCCAAAATGGCTGCAGCTTCTAAAGCAAAATCTGAATGTGCTGAAAAGTCTATGGGTACAATTATTTTTTTCATGAGATATCAACTTTATAAATTGTTTAATAAATGGTAAGGATTCGTAAAAGGTAGATATTTTGGGTCTCAAATCAAAAACATTGACTTGTTTTAATATTTTTTAACAATTCAAAATTATTGTTTTAACGGCACAATAAATATGATATAAGTCATGACTCACTATTTAAAAGTATTAAATTACAATCTACAGTTTGTAATCCTACAAATTAATGGTAATTTTAATTTTTAACACTAAAAAACACACAAATGAAACGAACACTTTTTATGCTATCGATTTTTATGCTCATGATAAGTACATCATGCAAAAATGACAAAAAAGAAGAAACCCAATTGGAAGAGTCTATGGAAATGAATGATTATGAAGCCACAGAAGATAGAGCCTCCGAAGAGATGAAAAAGGTCCAAGTGGCCCTTGATCCAAAAAGTAATAGTAACGCTAAAGGTAATGTCGTATTCAGTGAAGAAAATGGAGTTGTCTCTATGAATGTCATTCTTGAGGGTTTGAAAGAAGGATCTCACGCCATCCACATCCATGAGACCGCTGATTGCTCTTCACCTGATGGTACATCCGCCGGTGGACACTGGAACCCAACGGGTCAACCTCATGGCCAATGGGGAAACTCATCGGGATACCATAAAGGGGATATTGGCAATATGAACGCCAATGCCAATGGTAATGCTACCATTTCCATGAGGACTGATGAGTGGTGTATAGGATGTGGTGATTCCAATAAAGATATTTTAGGCAAAGCCATTATTGTTCATGAAGGTGCTGACGACTTTAAAACCCAACCTACAGGAGATGCTGGTGGGCGTGTCAGTTGTGGAGGCATCATTCAATAGTCATTTAACGGAATATTATAATAAAAGCCACTTTATGTAAAGTGGCTTTTTTTGTGTTATTATATTTACTAATTTAGGCACAATAAAAAAAATTGTATGCAATTAGAACTACTAGTTACAAAATTTCAGCAAAAAGATCAAAAAGCATTTGAAGAACTCTACAAGATGTATGGGGACAGTATGCATGGCGTTATTTACAATATTGTCAGGGACAACGACATAGCCGAAGAAATAATGCAAGATGTTTTTATCAAAGCTTGGAACAATGCCAGCAGTTATTCAGCAGAGAAAGGACGTTTTTTTACTTGGATTCTCAACATTGCCCGCAACGCGGCCATTGATAAAACACGGTCTAAAGCATTTAAGAATTCCAAAAAAAACCTAGATGCCGAATATTTCGTAGATATCCTGCAAACCAGTGAGAGTTTGGATGACCAAACGAACTCCATCGGAATAAAAAAATTCGTAGAAAAACTAGCCAAAAAATGCATTGAAGTTATCGAGTTGCTATACTTTAAAGGTTATACGCAACAAGAAGCTTCAGAAGAGCTTGATATGCCTTTAGGTACGATCAAAACTCGGAACAGAAATTGTATAAAGGAATTACGAACAATTGTATTAGAATAAATATTAATGGATATAAATGCCTACATAGAATCTGGAATACTGGAACTTTACGTCGC
>JBGSXJ010000050.1:0-3429 GCA_041751535.1 Aquaticitalea sp. | reverse complement strand
ATATCATTGGTGTTGATTTTCTTTTTATTGAAGTCATCGCAAGACCATAACGAAACCAAAATTAACAAAAGGATATAACGCTTCATGCAAATGCTACTGAAACCGAAAAGTACAATATTTTTTCATATTAAAATAAATTCCATTTAGGTCCATCATCGTCATAAAATGAAACATCCATCAATCAGTCTTATAAAATTTTTCCTCTTTCAGTTCCTTGATTCGTTTGTCCACTAAAAACATATACATACTCTTTGGATAATTTTCCTTGTAGCTTTCATACAATTTGAGCCTGGACTCGATATCCTCATAATATTTATCTTTGGCCACAACAATATAAAATGGCGATTGTTGATTCTTTGGATTTATTTTTAATGATTTATGAAAGGCTTCAATGGCTTCTTTGTATTTGCCTTGGCGGTTTAAAACCAAACCAAGTCTCATATATTCGTTATCCAAAGGAATATCGCGAATCTCCAATGCCAGTGCCATATACTTTTCGGCGTTTTCAAAATCTTCAATGCGTTCATACAGTTGACCCTGAATAAAAAGATTTTTCACATTCACGGGATCGTATTTCAATGCCAGATCACCTTGTTGAATGGCTTTTTGGTATTCAGAATCTTGCGCATAACAAAAACTCAATTTCTCATGAATAAATAAAGACGATTCACCAAGCTCAATAAGTTTTTCAAAGCATTTTGAAGCTTCAATGTATTTTTCCTTCCAATAATAATTTTGCGCTTTTAGACTGATGAGTTCCACGTTATTCGCATAGGATTCCAAACCAATTTTGATATAATCTAGGGATGCATCAAACTTACGATCTATCAAAAATTGTTTGGCAATTTTATAAATGGCTTTTTGATGTGTTCGGTCGAGGTCAAAAGCATTTCGATATCTATTTAATGCCGTGGAATCTCCTTGCTGTTCTAGAACGACACCCAATTCATATTGGTAATTAGGATTCCGGTAGTCGTTATTTACCAATTCCTCAAAAAGCTGTGTGGCTTCTTTATACTTTTTGATACTCGTGAGCAGTTTTGCATAATCATATTTCAGCAAGGCATCATCAGGATGTGCTTCAAGCGCTTTGCTGTAGTTGATTTGGGCTTCGTCGTAATTTCCAAGGATTTGATATGATTTTGCCATGGATTCAAACACTTCTGAAGGTTGATTATATAGTTTGTACTTTTCTATGGCTTTTGAATAATTACCTGAAGCGTACAAGCTATCTGCAACGACCAAAACCGAAGTTTGAGCTTCGGTGTTGAAACTTACTAACACTAAAAAAATAAACAAAATTCTATTCATTGACTTCAAATAAAATGGGTAGGCTGTAAGGCACCACAACATTTTTGCCTTTTTGTTTTCCTGAAATCATTTGTGGCAACGATTTAATCACTCTTATCGCTTCCGCTTCTAAATCGGGATGTGGTGCTCTTGCTTGTACGTCTATGATTATTCCGTCCTTTCCAATTTTGAATAGGACATTGATGCGCTGTCTACCTTTTAAACCTAAATCTTTACTCAAATTGGTGTTAAAATTTATATTGACAAATTCCGCAATTTTATTTGAAGTGCACGTTTTGATTTCCTCAACGTTTTCAAGCGACGTGCATTCAGTAAATGTTGGGACTTCATCAATAACAGAGAATGGCACTTCGTTTTCATAAGATTTCATATCATCTGATTCTTTATTTTTAGTTGGGCCAGGTATTTCTTTTCCATCAATTGAATGAAACTCCATTCGAGTTGTTGTCTTTCCATCCGTAATCAATAAGGAATGAAAAAAATCGTCTCTTTCAATTAAATTAATTTTTTCCTCTTGTTTCTTCTGCTCTTCTGGTGTCAAATTTTTCATGTCGTTGACGACCATTCTTAATATTCCATCTCGTGTGTTGCTTTCCCAAATACTTTTTGCTTCGTCTGTTTTTTGATACTCTAAATAATCTTGATACGTATTGTATTTGTTTAGCCCTTTCTCAAATTCATTAACATCTTTTTGAGTTAAAGTTCCATTTTTTCTTTTGTTCTCCATCACCTTTCCCGATATGTATTTTAAATAAGCTTGAATTCTTGCCACTTCATCTAGTGTGTAGGCATATTGTTCTGTACTTGGTAAAAAGTTATCAAAATTCCATTTTCCATTATTTTTATTCTTATTAGAATCTAACAGCTCTTGATAATATTTTTCAGTTAACTCTTTTAAAGTGTATTGCTGACCTATTGTTTCCTCTCCAGATTTATTAATATCCTGCTTTACTTGTCCATAAGAAGATGTATACATCATCATCCCAAAAACCATTGGAATAATCAATGCATATCTTAATAGTCGGATTCTGTTTGATTTTGATTTGCTTAACATAACGATTCGTTTTTTGATTAATGATTGTTTGTAAAATGTGTTTGTAAAGGATATCTGTTGCGTGTGAAATACTTGGGACAATAAATTTTGATAATACTGTGCTTTATCACCTTTTTTAACAGCTTTAGCATCTGCAATATACTCGTGTAAAATGGTCATCCTGTTTTGATACATATACACCAACGGATTGAACCAAAACACAATCCGGAATACCTCAAAAAGCATTAAATCGAGCGTGTGCTTTTGATGTACGTGTACTGATTCATGTGCGAGAATGGCATCCCGTTCTTCGGCCCTAACGTATTCTCCAATAAACACATAATGAAAGAATGAAAATGCCGAATTGCTTTTCATCAAATGGACCACAAGAAGATCACCATACCAACGCTTCGGATTCTTTTGAATGAGACGACTTATTTTGATTATTTTGAATAATAAGATAATTGTAGCCACTATCATTCCGAGATAGAGCAAATAGTCCCAACTCCAAACAAATTGTGCAGTATTGATCGCTTGAGTAGCCGCTTCAACAGGAATTGCTTGTGGAATTGGTGCAACGTCGCCAATAATGACTTCCGGAAGGCGAATTACGAAGTCTTGTGGTACGATAGCTCTCATACTTTCTAATTTGACAAATGGCAAAATGATAGAAGCCATTGCGGTAAGAAGCAAATAGATTCTATTCCAATTAAAAAAAGTTTCCTTTTTTAAGAACACATCATAGATGATCAAAAAAAACAGCTGGAATGCGATGGTTTGAAAGATGTAATGTAACATGTCAGTCTTTTTTTGAATTAATTTCCTTTAGAACAGATTCCAGCTCCTTTAAGCTAATGTCATTTTTCTTCACAAAGAAAGACACCATACTATTAAATGAGCCCTGAAAATAGTTGTCTACCAGTGCATGTAAACTTTGGTTACTATATTCTTGCTTTTGAACCAATGGAAAATATAGGTGACCTTTACCTTCCTTTTCGTAATCTACAAATCCTTTATTCTCTAGAATTCGCACAATAGTAGAAACTGTATTATAAGCTGGTTTTGGCGCTGGAAGTTCATCGATG
>JBGSXJ010000049.1:0-7929 GCA_041751535.1 Aquaticitalea sp. | reverse complement strand
TGGGTGATAAAACGGTTTGCTTGTCCGCCTTCAAACCAAGACCATGCACCATTGTTCATTTGGTTGTTTTGTAATTTACGCTTTGCGGAATTGAGTTCGTTGTTCATCTTGTTCATGTCGAACAATAAAGCGATGCGTTTTTTCTGTTCCGTTTCGCTTTGTGCATCGCGCAACCAAGGGGTCTCTTGAATGAGGATGTTTTTCAGTTCCTCATTCTTTTCGAGATTGCTCAATAAGGCATCCGTATTTTTCCATTGATTGAACACCTCTTGAATCCTTGGATTACTGTTCGCAATATGACTTGCCAAGGCGTTCGCATAGTAGCGAGAGAATGTTTGCTCATTACAGTCATACGGATATTCCATCAAGTATGGCAGAGCCTGCACAGCATACCACGCCGGATTGGAGGTCATTTCCAAAGTCAGTTTGTGGTTCTTGAGCGTTGTTGAGGTATGTGTTTTTAACTTATCCAAGGTGAAGGTTCTTGTTTCATTAGAGCGAATCCACATCGCCAAGGTTTCGGTTACCAACATACGGTTGGTCAATACTGGTAAGGCGTTTTGTTCGCCATCGCTGAAATCGCCCGACTGGGCAAGGATTTTATATTGTACGGCTTGTACATTATCAGGAATTGATAAGTTCCATGAGACTTGTGTATTGCCTTTGGCTTCGACTGAAAAGGTCTCGACTGCGCTCGTCCGGACAAGATCTTGGGAGATGTCTTTTCCTGTCGTGGCATCGGTCAATTCCAATTTGGCCGAACCTGTCAATTCTTTATCTGTGAGATTGGCGATTTTTGTACTTATCGTAATTTGGTCGCCTTGTCTTAAGAAGCGTGGCGCATTTGGGATGACCATTAATTCTTTCTGAGTCACGGTTTCCAAAGTTGTGGTGGCACTTTCCAAGGTTTTGGTATGTGCCAAGAGTTGCAATTTCCATTTGGTCAAAGCTTCTGGGGTTGTGAAATTAAAACTTACATTGCCTTCTGCATCGGTTTGCAATTGTGGAAAGAAGAAAGCAGTTTCTTGGAGGTTTTTGCGGACTTTCACTTGTGATAAGGATGTGTTGCCTGTTTTTGTTGTTATCAAAATAACACCATTTCTACCCCTATTGCCATATATGGCAGTAGCTGCAGCATCTTTAAGCACGGTGACCGAAGCAACCTCATTTTGGTCGAAATTTCGTAAAAATCCCTGCGATAAGGGCACACCATCCACAACATATAATGGTTCAGAAGAAGAACCTATTGAAGACACACCTCTAATAAAAACATCATTTATGTTGGTTCCAGGCTGACCAGAGGCGGAAGCGATATTTACTCCTGCTGCTTGACCACTTAAAATTTGGTCTACACTTGTTGATTCTTCGGAGGATACAGTAGAAAGTTTGCTTTTCATTGCTTCTCTTGAATATCTTCCTCCATCACCAAAATAAAACCCAAACCAATTCAATTGGTCATAAGTTTGGTAAGGATAATTCAAAGGGGTGTTCAAATTATGATAAACCCTAAAATCACTTTTGTCAAAACTACGCCCAGCATTCCGCGCACTGATCGCATAATATATTGGTTTGTTGACGGGATTAAAACTCCATTGGTGCGGGGTAAACTGGTCCAAAGACATGTCGTACATGCTTGCCAAAAGTTCGGCGCTTATTTTATCGCCTTTTTGGCCTTTTATCTTAAAACTCCAGGTTTCGTCAATTCCAGGTTGCAATTTATCCCTAAAGGTGGTGGTCTCAATTTCCAAATCGGTTTTTGGATATGGCACTGAAATCATCTTGGTACCAGATTGAAAATGATTGAAAGCGGCCATACTGTAATGAATGGCAAAGCCTCCCACATCCTCCTTTGAGACAGGAATGGCAATCGTCTTTTTGTTATTGCTCAACGGAATGATATAGGTATTTATGATCTTTTGGTCTTTCTCCACATCCACGGTCACGACCATGTTTTCGGCCGCAGAGCCAAAGGTGATGATCACATTTTCACCTACTTTATACGCTGATTTATCTGTTGTCACTGTAAACAATTGGTTGTCTGCAACCGTTTTGTCATCATCATCAAATAACAGGATACGCGCTTCATCCTTGACCAACTGATCGAATTTATCCTTGCTTTCCAGAACGATAATATATTGTCCCGAAGACCATTTTTTGATGTTGCCAAGTGCGATTTCCGTGGATTTGGAAGTGTCTAAGTTGGTCTCAAAAACTAGCTCGCCTTTATCCCAAGTTTCTGGATTGGATTCATCCTCATAAGCAATGTGCGGAAAACGGTTTTTAAATTCTTCCTCGGTCAATAGTTTATAATCCGGCGCTTCCCACGGACGAGGTATTAAGACCTTGTCAGGTGATTTGAGTTTATAGATTTTGACCGTTCCCGTTGCTGGTACAAATTCTCCGTTGAGGTTCTTGGTATCGATGGTCAGTTTGTGATCTTTATTGGTTTTATCCAATTTGTCAGCAATTTGGATCGTTGCCAACAAGGCATGATACCCCACATTGACGATGGTGGTGGCGCTTCGGGTTTCTCCATTGACATCCGTGACATCGGCAGTAACTTCGTATTGAAACACTGGCAAACCTTTTTTGTCCACGCTTTCATCTGGAATTGCTTTAAAGGTAATTTCAAATTCGCCTTTTTCATTGGTTGTGCTTTCTCCAAATATAATTTCTTGAGGTTCGCTGTTGAACCAAGGACGTTTCCAGTAATACCACATTGGGTATTGCACCTGACGACTAACGCGATAGACCACTTTGGCATCAGTAATGTTGCTACCAGCATAGGCCAAGGCAGTTCCTTTTATCGTAATGGAATCGTTCACTTTAAAGGTTTCGGTGATCGGTTCAAATTTGGTTTCGAACTTCGGGCGCTTGTATTCTTCCACCGAAACAAAAGTCGCAGCCGTGACGCCGGCAAAAAATTCGATGGTGAATTGTCCAGTCAAACCATCAGTTGGCAAAATGAATTCTCCAGCCACAGAACCAAACTCATTCGTCTTCACTTTAAGTTCCTTCATGACTTCCCGATTGACATTGTATAAAATGACTTTGCTATCTAAATTTGGCGTGACTTCAGATTTCCCATCAATGGAACTCATGGCAATTCCTTTAAAATAGACCACTTGACCTGGTCTATAAATACTTCTGTCGGTAAAAAGAAAGGCGTTGTGAACGGTTTTACCCTTATTATCTTGATTTTTGTAATAGGAATTGACGTAGTAATTTTCAAAAATAGCGTTGTCATTTTGATGGTTGATTTCAATAGACAAATCGATCAAACGGTTCGTATCTTTATTAATGGTGAATTCGCCATTTTTATCCGTTGTTTTTGTTTCTGAAATGGTATTTCCGTTGTAGCTTCTTTTATAGGACAACTTGATTTTGGCATTTTCCAAGGGTTTTCCATTAGTTCTGTCAATCACTTGAAAACGCTCTTGTTGCGAGCCAAAATTATTGACCAAAGCGATGTTGGTTACTTGAATGACTTTCGAAGCGTATAGTTTGGAAGCGTCATTCAGTTTTGAAGATACAATAAGGTAGTGACCATTATGCAGTTTAGGAAGGGTTGTTTCTGTGCGGTGGGTTTGGTAATCCGATTCGTTTTTAAGTGTGCTTTGAAAACTTGTATGGACATCCAAATTGCTGATAAAAGTCAATGTCTCATTATCTCGGTAGATTTTACTAAAACGTTCCAATTGAGTTGTGGAAAGTTTATAGATCTTAAAATCTAATGCATTCACATTCTTATAAGTTACTGACACCAAACCCTCTTGCTGGATCGGTAAAAAGTTTTCAGCTATGAGCTGTAATGATGGTTGAAGGATGTCTTCTTTTAAAACCAAGCACTTTTCAGCGCCTTTGCTTTTCGGGTATTTGGCAATTACCGCATTACAAATTTCCAATGCGTCCTTTAACTTCCAACGATGTTCCTCATTCGTTTTCGGCACATACTGTTCTCCTTGTTTCTGATATAAAGAAGCGATTTCAAAATCGTACAAGGCAGAAGCTGCTTGGTTTTTGTAACGTTCACTAGACGATTTAAGGGTTTTTAAAAGTGTTTCATTTTTATCTGGAAAAGTGGCGTTAAAGTGTACAAAATGCAATCGCTCAATATCAACATCGACCAAAGCATAAGGTTCTTTGTCTTTTAAATGAAAGGCTGTTAACTTCTGAAACAACTTTAAAGCATGTAATTGTAATGAGGTCGAATCTTTTGAAATGATTTCTAGATTCGAAAATGTTTGTGCGTCTTGAAGATATGTTTGTGCGTCAATTTCAAATTTATAGGCTGGCTGGGTAATGCTGTTTTCATCTGCTTTATAGAATTCCAAAGCGTTATGTGCCAACAAATCGTATAGTGTTGGCCGAAAGGTTTTAGACCCTTTTTGTTCCATCAAAATGGCATTATAATCGTCTAGTTTGATTTGTTGCAGAACCAATTCATTTTCCAAAGATTTTTGATAGTGTAAATGAATTTCATTAAACAATGTTTGCAAATCCCACGTCTGAAAATCGATTTCAGCTACTTTGCTAGCCGTGTTGGTCCGGTCGTAAAACCGCCATCTGTTTTGTTGAAAATAGTGCCAATACATGGTGGCAAGCATATTCTGCAGCACATTTTTTGTAGGTGCTTCGCTGGATGCAATGGCGTTTTTAAAATCAGCCATAACCTTTAGCTGTGCGTCTTCTTCAAGCGTCATTGCATACTTGCTTTGATACAAAAGCGTCTTGATTTGCTGTGGTGTATTTTTGTCTTTTTTAGCTTGAGTGGCTATTTGGTTAACGATTTCCAAAGCGGATTTTGGCAAGCCATCATTCTCAAGTTTTTCAACTTTTTTCCAAAGGTCATTGTAAGTATTGGTTTGCGCGATGGATACATGAGCAAAGAGAATAATGATTGTGAGAGTTATAAAATACTTCATGGGTGCAGTTGTTTTTTTGATGTTTGATTCATCTTTCATATGCAATATAAATGCCAAGATCCATTTGTGGTATGAGTATTGCGTGTATGCCTATTTTGGTTGAGTGAAGTTAATAATTTAATAAGTAAACTCTTATCTTTGAAATATAAATTGCGCTCAAATCCATTCGATTTAACAATTCGTGCCTAAACCTATGAAATTACTGCTATTTCTTTTTATATTTCCTTGTGTTCTGTTTGGTCAGTCGACTTTAGTGGAGGCAGAAAAATTATTTAATACCAAACAGTTTTCCAAAGCCGAAACACTTATGGTCGCATATGTCAAGGACCATCCTACAGACATGAAAGGCATAGAACTTTTGGGAGATATTTACGGACAGCAAAAAAAATGGGATGATGCAATAACACAGTATAAAAAACTGGTGGATGCAGGTCCAAAGAATGCTAATTACCATTACAAATACGGCGGTGTTTTAGGGATGAAAGCCTTGGAAGTGAACAAATTTAAAGCGGTTGGAATGATTGGTGATCTTAAAACTGCGTTTCACAAAGCTGCTGACCTCGACCCAAAACACATCGATGCGCGATGGGCTTTGGTAAAATTATACATGGAATTGCCAGGCATCGTGGGTGGCAGTAAAAGTAAAGCCCTCACGTATGCTGACGAACTTGAAAAACTTTCGAAGGTGGATGGTCACCTTGCAAAAGGCTTTATTTACAATGATGATGGCGACTACAATCTAGCTGAAGCCCATTATAAAAAAGCAGTGACAATTGGAGGATCGGAAACTTGCTATAGGGAATTGACACAATTCTATATTAGTCATGATAAACCTCAAAAAGCGCTTCATTATCTAAAGGAAGCTTATCAGATTCACAATTCAGAAGAATTTTTGCAGCAAATAAAAGCTTTGGAACGGTAGTGGCGGATTTTGAATACAATTAAATTTCTCAAATTTAAATACAATCGAGTTTTCGGTGTAAACATCTCTCTCTAAACTTTATCAACCTTGCGCTTTGGTCTGTGCTACATTCAATACGCTTGAATATTTAGGACAAAAAACAATTAATTTATACCCTTCATTTTCTCACTTTGATTTAATAAACATTTGTTAAATATCGCAAGATGTAGTTTTATTGCTTGCAATATTAATAGTAATACTATTATATTTGCAATTAAATTAATTAATCATGATAAGCTTACTTTCGAATTTAAAGATTGCTGTTCCAGAGAACATATATATAAAGGACCCTGAATCATCAGAATTGGGTAAGCGAATTGTTGAGAATAGCATTCTCCTGATAGCAGAAATTGGATTTGATAGTTTCACCTTCAAAAAATTAGGAGAAAAAATCAAAAGCAACGAAAGTTCTATCTACCGCTATTTTGAAAGTAAGCATAAAATCTTGGTTTACTTAACATCTTGGTATTGGGCTTGGATTGAATATCAATTGGTTTTTTCAACCCATAATATTGGTAATGATGAAGAAAAATTAATAAAGGCCATCGAAATAATCGCACACAATGTTCAGCAAGACCGAACATTTTCGCACATTGATGAGGTTGCCCTCAACAAAATTATAATCAATGAAAGTCAGAAATCCTATTTAACCACTCACGTAGATGCTGAAAATAAAGAAGGGTATTTTAAGATTTACAAAAGACTAGTATCTAGAATTAGCCAAATGATACTAAAAGTAAATCCAGAATACAAATACCCTTCTAGTTTGGCCAGTACCATAACCGAAAGCGCACTGCATCAGCATTTCTTGAAAGACCATTTTAAATCCATCACCGATTGCGATGAGTCAGTAACGCCTTCAGATTTCCTTGTACAACTTACATTAAATGCAATAAAGTAGCTATGCCAAAATTAACCATGTCTCCTTGGCAACGTCTTATGGGATTGTTGCGATTAGAAAAACGCGCAGTCCTACAAGTATTTTACTATGCTATTTTTTCAGGATTGGTGTCATTATCCCTTCCGCTAGGAATTCAAACCATTATTAATCTCATTCAAGGTGCCCAAATAACAACTTCATGGATTTTGTTGGTTGTATTGGTAACGCTTGGGGTTGCATTTGTTGGTGTGCTCCAACTAATGCAAATGCGTATTGTGGAAACCATTCAACAACGAATTTTCACGAGATCGTCTTTTGAATTTACCTATCGTTTTCCAAAAATCAAAATGCAGGATTTACGTAATTATTATCCGCCAGAATTGGCAAATCGATTTTTTGATACCTTGGTTGTTCAAAAAGGGCTATCTAAAATCTTGATTGATGTTCCAACTTCTGTTCTCCAAATATTCTTTGCCTTAATACTTTTATCATTTTACCATCCATTTTTTATGGTTTTCGGGTTGTTACTTATGCTACTTATTTTCGTCGTAATTAGATTCACAGCCAAAAAAGGTCTGGAGACAAGCCTTCAGGAGTCAAAAAATAAATATAAAGTGACCTACTGGATTCAAGAGGTTGCAAGATGCGTTGTTAGCTTTAAGCTTTCGGGAAAAACAAGTTTAGCAGTACAAAAGAATGATGATTTGGTCATGAATTATCTGGAAGCACGTGAAGCCCATTTTAGGATTTTGGTCATTCAGTTTGTGCAAATGATAGGATTTAAAGTTATTGTAACAGCGGGATTGTTGACCATTGGTGGTGCATTGGTATTATCCCAAGAAATGAATATTGGTCAGTTTGTTGCGGCAGAAATTATTATTTTATTGGTGATTGCGTCTGTTGAAAAACTGATTGTTGGATTGGAGACTATTTATGATGTATTGACATCTTTAGATAAAATAGGTGAAGTGGTCGACAAAGATCTAGAATCTCAAACAGGAGAAAAACCACCATTTGATGAAGATTTTAAACTCGAATTAAATCAGGTCAGCTATCATGTTACTAATAAAGTAAGGCCTATTTTATCTAACATCAATCTAGAAATTAAAGCCAACACAAGTTTATTAATTAAAGGAGAAAATGGGTCAGGAAAGTCGAGTCTG
>JBGSXJ010000048.1:0-19632 GCA_041751535.1 Aquaticitalea sp. | reverse complement strand
AATTTGCTTTGAGCTTTGTAAAACTTTCCAGAAGTTCATTTATTTCATCTGGCCTGTTATAAACAGGAATGATAAATGAAAAATATAATAGTTCCATAACACACAAAGGTAATTAAAGGAAAACACAAAAGCCACCAAAGTGGTGGCTTTTGAAAAGTTGTATGTATTAATAAATTATTGCTTAATAACTCGTATAGTTTCAACAGCATCATTAATGGTTACTTTAACAAAGTAAGCGCCAGTTTGCAGCGAAGCCATACTTACTTCACTGTTAAGAGAATTTGGCGAGTTTCTCAACACCTCTTGTCCTAACATATTGTATACTGACACATTTTGAATGTTGCTTTGAGCCTTCAAGTTTAATGTATTTTTTACTGGGTTAGGGAAATATGTAAATCCGCTCGTGTTTTCAATAGACTCAACTCCAAGAGTAATAGAACCAGAAACATTGATATCAAATGATCCCTCTGGATTGTTGGTGGTTCCGCTCCAATTGCCCACATTAATAAAATATTGTGTTCCAGCGGTAACAGCTTGGGCAAGTATCGATTCACCACCGCCACCAAAACCAGAATCGGCGCTGGCAACGCAGGTAAAAGTGCCACAACTGCCACTGTATAAATCCATTTGAGGGTCAAAGGCAGCTGCAACATTAGATACAACAATATCCACTGTGCCGTCGGTATCTGGTGTAAACGTAAACCAAAGACCATCATTCATTGATCCTGGTGTGGTAATTCCGTTACAAGCTGTAATAAATCCATCATTATTAGTGGCTGATATTCCATCCGTTTGAGAGAAATTATATGGCAATGCTGTTATGACATTTGCACCAGAACAAGCATCATTAGCTGGTACCGGTGGTTTAGGATATGCACATAAATTGAAATTAACCCCAGCAGTTGTAGACGTACTCCTAACTACTACATAATATGGAGTTCCCGCGGTTAAGGCGAGTGTGGCGGATGAACTGGAGCATCCAGTGCCAACTTGAGTGGTGGATCCACAACTTCCAGAATAAACTGACAAATAAGTACTTGAAGTACCAAAGTCTTGCGTTTCAGTAACTCCAAAAATATATTCGTTCGTTTGTGAAGGTGTGAAAGCATACCAAACGTCTTTACCTACTGCAGAACAAGTTCCTGATGAGGAAGGTGTAGCAGAAACTGTAGTTCCTGAAACCACATTGGCACAAGTTGAGTCAGCTGATTCAGTTAATGTTAGTGCACCTTCACAAGTGTCATTTACTGGTGGTGGTGGTGTTGGATATGCACACAAACTAAAGTCCACACCAGCGGTAGTTGACGTAGTTCTTACCACTACATAATAGGTCGTGGAAGCAGTTAATGCTACATCTGAAATTGATGTTGTAGTACAACTAGTACCGATCTGTGTTGTGGAACCACATTCACCAGAATATAAGGTTACGTATGTGGTAGAAGTACCATAATCAGTTACTTCAGATACCGAAAAGTTATAATTCCCAGTAGTCAACGGTATAAACGCATACCATACATCCTTACCAGATGTAGAGCAAGTTCCTGATGCCGAAGGGGTTGCAGATACTGTTGTTCCTGAAACCGCATTGGCGCAAGAAGTGTTTGCTGATTCAGCTAATGGTAATGCGCCAGCACAAGTATCATTTGCTGGTGGTGCTGGTGGTGTGCCTACACATACTGTAAAACTTGTTCTTATGGTAGTAGTTGAGCTATAGGTATAAATTCTAAAATAATAAGTAGTGCTTGGAACTAACCCAGTAAGATTAATTGGTGAATTTGGAGTATCTTGACATACGAGGCTGGCGCCGCCGCAAGAATCAAATACTTGTGTTACAATATCTGTGTTTCCACCAGTATTATTTACAATTATCGAATGATTACTTCCAGTAGCTACAAATGAATACCAAACATCATCATCAGCAGTTCCTACACATCCGGCTAAACTTTGAGTTGCATCTATAGTAGTTCCTGCTACAGGGCTACTACAACTTAAATCAGATCCCACAGTTAACATAGTTGCAGTTGCACAATTATCATTTGAAGGTGGCGGAGGCGGTGTTCCCACGCAAACATCAAAACTAGTTCTAACAGATTCAGTTGCACTTACTGTATATATTCTAAAATAATAAGTGTTTGAAGATATTAAACCAGATACTGTCACAGGTGAATTAGGCGTATCTTGACATAATAAACTTGTACCTCCACATGAATCAAATACTTCTGTGACGATGTCTGTTGCACCACTAGAATTGGTTATTGTAATGGTATGGGCACTTGAAGTTGCAATAAAAGAATACCATACATCGTCATTTGCTGTTCCTGTGCATCCGGCTAAACTTTGATTAGCGCCAATAGTTGTGCCTGAAACAGGACTAGTACATGTCAAATCTGAAGCCACTGCCAACATTGTAGCATTTGAACAATCATCATTTGAAGGTGCATTTACTGTTAGAACTCCTGAAATATTATTGTCAGCACCCCAGACGCCACCAGGATCTCCATTAGCTTTAATTCCACCATAAGTAAAAGGACCGCCATTTAAACTCCAACGACTCGCATAATAATAGGTTCCTGACATTGCAAGTGCGCCTAGGTTCAGCATATATTCATCATTGTTTCCGCCTCCTGATTCTGAATTAAAAGTAGCTGGAACCCAAGTCCACCCTGCTCCATTTGGGTTAGTGTTGGTTCGGCTATAACCAATCCAACTTAAAATACCAGGGGCTTGTCCCGCGGTTACATCAGTTAGACCAGCCTCATATGCTTGTGCATAGACATCAAATGTAGCGCCGGCATTTATCGTTCCATTCGGTGGCCATTGTAGGTTGTAATAATCTAACTCATCTGTCGGAGCATTCGTCACCGTTACTTTATAGTCTTCAACCTCACCTCTTCCAGTTTCAAATTCAAAAGAGCATGGATTATCATCAGGATTAGGGTCGTTCCAATCAATCATAATTCTCATGTAGTAATCTCCGTTAGCAGTACCAGGTGGTACGGTAATAGTCCCTGTAAAAGGACCATTTCCATATGAAGTTGTATTGAAAACTTTCTCGGAAACGGTATTGAAAATAAAATCTCCGTTCCAATCCACCCATATAGCACAACCAACCGTTCCTCCTTGAATACCTACGCTAAAGGAAAATGAACCACTAGAAAAAGAGGTTGTAACACCAGTCGATGCAAAATTGTCTTGATAACGTCCAGCGGACAAACCAGAACCTAAATTAGAAATATTTGTTACTCCTCCAGTAGTAGATACATTGTCAATAAATGTGGTTGTATCTGTTGTGGTTGAGGTAAAGCCAGTACAAACTTGTGCATTTGATTGCCAACAAATTAAAAAGACAGCCAAAACTGTCAAAAAAGTAATTTTTTTCATATTAAATTGTTATTAAATTAGTTAAAAAATTAGTGAGCCACTAATATAAAGAGATTCCTGACACATCCCTGTTAATTAATTTTGAAATCGTTTAAACACAATTTTTTTCCGTTGAAATATACAGAAAGCACTCAATAATCAATATTAAATATTTAATAGCCAATGGACTTAAGAAAATATAAATATTTCTCCATACCTATAACCAAATACATTATAATAAAAAAGCCACCTAATTGGTGGCTTTTGAAAAGTTGTATGTATTAATAAATAATTATTGTTTAATAACTCTTATAGTTTCAACAGCATCATTAATGGTTACTTTAACAAAGTAAGCACCGGTTTGCAACGAAGCCATATTTAATTCACTATTAAGAGAATTTGGTGAAGTTCTCAATACTTCTTGTCCTAACATGTTGTAAATAGACACATTTTGAATATTGCTTTGAGCTTTCAAGTTTAATGTATTTTTCACTGGGTTAGGGAAGTAAGAGAAAGCGTTCAATTCTGAAGAATCAACCGAAAGTGTAGTTAAATCAAATACACCTAGGTCAAAGGTTCCAACATTAGCAGCATAACCATCCACCTGAACATAATACGTTTGGCCTGCAGTAAGTGATGAGAAATCCAATAATGATCTCAGCCCAGCATCTGGGTCAACATTATCATCATCATCTTCATCACAAGCCAATTGAGTTAACGTAGTCAGATCACTGCAAACACCACCAAGACTATATAATGCTAATTGTGTATCTACAAGCGTTCCATCGTCATAGACAGTTGTAATTCGCACTTCGCCACTTGCTGGAGCTACAAAGCTAAACCATACGGAATTACTTGGTGGATTTGACAAAAACCAACAGCTACCACCAACTTCAGATGTCTCCAATGTTGATGAGTTGTTATAATAAGCTCCTCCAGTTGAATTAGTATTCATTGTTAAGGGCGTTGCATCACATAGATCATCATTTGCTGGTGGTGGTGGTGCCGGATATGCACATAAATCAAAATTAACTCCAGCGGTAGAGGACGTACTTCTAACTACAACATAATATTGAGTTGCTGCTGTTAAGGCGAGTGTTGTGGATGAACTAAAGCAGCCAGTTCCAACTTGCGTTGTCTCTCCACAACTTCCAGAGTAAACTTGCATATAGGTGCTTGATGATCCAAAGTCTTGTGTTTCAGTAACTCCAAAAATATAATCCGTTGTTTGTGATGGGGTAAAAGTATACCAAACGTCTTTACCTGTTGTGGAACAAGTTCCTGATGCAGAGGGAAATGCATCTACTGTAGTGCCTGAAACTGCATTGTCACAACTATTGTCAGCTGATTCAGTTAAAGGCAATGCACCTGCACAGGTGTCATTTGCTGGTGGTGGTGGTGTTGGATATGCACATAGATTAAAGTCAACACCCGCGGTTGTTGAGGTAGTTCTTACTACTACGTAATATGTTGTAGAAGCTGTTAATGCTACATTTATAATTGACGTTGTTGTACAACTAGTACCAATTTGTGTTGTGTCACCACAATCTCCAGAATATAACGTAACATAGGTGCTCGAAGAACCATAATCTGTTACTTCAGATACCGAAAAGTTATAATCTGCAGTCGTCAATGGTGTAAAAGTGTACCAAACATCCTTGCCAGTAGCAGAACATGTACCTGCCGCCGAAGGAGTTGCTGAAACTGTTGTTCCTGAAACTGCATTTTCGCAACTAGAGTCAGCTGATTCAGTTAAAGTTAATGCGTCTGCACAGCTATCATTTGCTGGCGGTGGAGGTGTTGGATATGCGCACAGGTTGAAGTCAACTCCAGTGGTTGCCGAAGTAGTTCTTACCACTACATAATAGGTTGTGGAAGCTGTTAATGCGACATTTGATATTGACGTCGTTGTACAACTAGTACCAATTTGTGTTGTTTCACCACAATCACCAGAATATAACGTAACATAGGTGCTCGAAAAACCATAATCTGTTACTTCAGATACTGTAAAGTTATAATTACCAGTGGTTAATGGCGTAAACGTATACCAAACATCCTTGCCAGTTGCTGAACAAGTTCCTGATGCAGATCCAAAAGCATCTACTGTAGTCCCTGAAACTGCATTGGCACAACTAGAATCTACTGATTCATTTAAAGTTAATGCGCCTTCACATGTGTCATTTGTAGGTGGTGGTGGTGGAGTGCCAACACATACATCAAAGCTAGTTGACACTGAAGCTGTAGAACTCCAGGTATATATTCTAAAATAATACGTTTCGCCAGCTGTTAAACCCGTAACAGTTGTAGGAGAATTTGGAGTGTCTTGGCATACTAAACTATTGCCACCGCAAGCATCAAATACTTGGGTTACAATATCTGAATTCCCACCAGTATTATTTACTATAATGCTATGTATTGTACCAGTTGCTACAAATGAGTACCAAACATCATCATTGGCTGTTCCTAAACATCCGGCTAAACTTTGAGAAGAAAAAGTCGTTGTTCCTGATACCGGATCACTACATGACAAATCTGAACCAACGGTTAATGGAGTTGCATTTGCACAGTCATCATTTGGAGGAGGAACTAAAGTGGTGAATGTTTGCTCTACGCAACCAGTAGCATCTCCAATTGCATTATAAGGTACAATTGTAACATAGTAAGTCGTGCCTGGATTCAAATCCCCAACATCGTAAGTTAATACATTGCCCACATCAGTGGTTGCCAAAATATCTGATCCGCCTGATGTCGAACCAACAGTTAAATCATATCCTGTTGGACCTC
Organism: Aquaticitalea sp.; assembly: GCA_041751535.1. Taxonomy (GTDB): domain Bacteria; phylum Bacteroidota; class Bacteroidia; order Flavobacteriales; family Flavobacteriaceae; genus JBPOFM01. Next base: position 13,488 of record JBGSXJ010000048.1, on the reverse strand, counting down.
CACTAGCGGAAGACCAAGAAATCACTCCATCTAGATTTACGTTCTCGGTTTGTGTTAAAGTTGCATCACAGTTTGGTACTGTAGATGAAACTTGAGTTGCCGAAAAATTATCGATATAAATGTCATAATCTCCAGAAACCCAAGTAAATAAAAACCGTACTTTAACATCGGAATTTAATGGAAGGTTTGCTCCAGTTACTGTGCCCATCATCGTAGCACAAGTATTGGCGACAACATGGTTCTCGTCATTAATAGTTAAGAAGGTAGTCCAACTTGTGCCATTATTAACTGAATATTGAACTTGTATATTACCCCAACCCGCTGGCGCAGCGACTGTAGAATTCCAATTTTCAATTTTATAATCAAATGAAACTTCCATGTCCGTGCCATTGGATGCGGCAACTTGATTGGGAGTCACAAGTGTTCCAGTTATACTGAAATTATAAAGATTATCCCTAATGGAATTACCAGCACAAGATTCTGTCGCGGCTATAGTTTTACCGCCTGTTTCAGTCCATCCAATTGGTAACGTTGTTCCACTGTCAAAATTTTCTACAATACCTACTTGCGAAAAAGCAAACATTGAAGAAAAAAACAAAAGTAATAATGTAATTTTTTTCATATTAAATCTATTTAAATTAGTTAATAATTAGTGAGCTACAATATAAAAAGATTAAAAAGAAATAGTTGTTAATTAATTTTCTAATCGTTTAAGCGCAATTTTTGACGTCGAAATACGTTTGCGAAAAAACCTGTAAATTGTATATTTCTACCCAATACTCCTTGAAAATAAAAAACAACCAACTAACAATGTAATGGCTTCATGATAGTTATTTCCAAATGTGTATAAGATAAAAGCCACCTTATTGGTGGCTTATAAAACTATAAAAATTAATAGAAATTTACTGTTTAAGCACTCGAATGCTTTCAGTACCATCTTCAGTGGATACTTTTACAAAGTATGCACCAGTTTGCAATGAAGCCATATCCACTTCACTAATAAGCGTATTAGGGGAAGTTCTCAAAACTTCTTGACCTAACATATTGTAAATTGAAACATTTTGAATGTTGCTTTGAGATTTTAAGTTCAAGGTGCTTTTTACTGGGTTAGGATAATAGGTAAAATTACTATTGACATCTAAATCTATTATACTTAAGGTGGAACTGTGAGCTGACACTTGGAAAGTAAAAGGTTCATCACCATCATACTCCCAAACTCTTATATAAACTGTTTGATTCGCTAAACCATCTGCGGTCTCGATTGAAACCAAAGAATATAGTCCATCAGCTGAATCGTCATCATCACATTCAAACAAAGATAATGCTCCACAAGCACCTGTATATACGGCCATACCAGAATCTCCGTCGTTACCGGTTGGATTGCCATTAGTTTCAATGGTTAAATTACCGTCTGCCGGTACAACTACCGAATACCATACATCGCCTCCAAAACCACTTGTGTCAGCAGGATCATATGCCGCACATCCCGGCAGAGGCAATTGACCTGAACCTGTTGCACCATTAATAGAGCCCACAACAGAATATGCTTCAAACGCAGAGCCTGGAATTAAAGCCACTGCTCCTGAACAATCATTATTACCGGGTGCTGGTGGTGCATCTTCAATAGTAAAACTCCATACCGCACATCCAGTTGCTTCTTCTGTTAAGTAAACAGGGATGGCTGCCCAAAATACATCTATACCAAAAGCATTTACTATAACATCTGCAGATGTATTTGATGTCGTTAAAATTAAAGCTGGATTAGCACCTGCAGCATCATCATAAGCATAAATATTGTAAGCTGTAGGTGTTGGTCCCGAAGCAGGAGCTGTCCAAGTTAACGTAAGCTCACCAATGGGCACATCAACTGCTCCATCAATTGGAAAAGGAGTTGTTGCGCAATCAGGGGTCGCTGGTGTCCCTGAAAATATCGATACTGTTATATTCGACCAATCGGCATCAGAACCAGCATAAGATTGGTTTAAAATCAAGTTTAAAGTTCCATCAACACTTGGGTTATAATCTCCAGCAAAAGAACCGAAAAAAGCTAGTGTAGTGTCTGCACCTGAACTTGCCGCACCACTAGTAGCCGGGTTCACCACTACTGAACCTGAAGAAGTAACCACTGTTAAATATGCTTCATTTGACCATGCATTAAAACCATCTGCCCAATCTACAGATATATAAAAATCAGTATATGTTCCCGCAGGGGCCGCAGCTGTATTTGCAGCATTATTTATGCTAAGGTTTACAGGGGTTCCTGCTACAACATTCACAGGGCCTGCAGGTGCGAATGTATATTGTGCATTACTTTGCCAAGAAAAGACTAAAAACAAAATTGCAATCGGTAATAAAGTAATTTTCTTCATGTTAAAGTGATTTAGTTAGTTAATAAATATTCAAAAGAAACAATTTATTGCTATTTTCTAAATAACAATGTTAATTTTTTATGTTTATCGATAAAGTGCTATTTATACCGCTAAAAAACATAAAGCACTCTCAATCAACAGTATGAAAAAAGCACTCTCTCCGTAATTACAGGAAAGAATGCTTATTTAATTTTATAAGTTGATGTGTTAATCTTTCATAAACGTTTCCATCACAGAATCGCTTACACCCATATTACTGAAACCGCCATCATTAAAAAGATTCTGCAATGTGACACGTTTGGTAAGATCGCTGAATAATGTCACCGTATAATTGGCGCAGTCTAGAGCTGTGGCATTTCCTAAAGGAGACATCTTATCGGCATAGGCAATAAACCCATCAAACCCTTTGACACCTTGCCCAGCTGTTGTTGGGGTTGGCGATTGTGAAATGGTATTGACACGCACTTTTTTATCTTTGCCGAAGAAATAACCAAAACTGCGTGCGATGCTTTCTAGATAGGCTTTGTTGTCTGCCATATCATTGTAATCCGGAAATACACGTTGAGCGGCCATATAGGTCAGTGCAACAATACTTCCCCATTCGTTCATAGCATCCGCTTTATAAAGGGTTTGCATCACTTTGTGAAAAGACATGGCAGAAACGTCTGTTCCTTTTTGTGTCCAATCATAATTTTGGTCTGTGTAGTGCTTTCCTTTTCGCACGTTGATGGACATTCCAATAGAGTGTAAAACAAAATCCAATTTTCCTCCAAGTATTTCCATGGATTGATTCACAAGATTTTCTAAATCCTCAACTGAAGTAGCATCCGCTGGAATCACTTGAGAACCGGTTTTTTCTGCGAGTTCGTTGATTTGGCCCATGCGCATGGCAATCGGTGCATTGGTCAACACAAATGTGCCCCCTTCTTCATGAACGCGCTCGGCTGTTTTCCATGCAATGGAGTTGGCATCAAGTGCTCCAAAAATAATTCCCCGTTTTCCTTTAAGTAAATTGTATGACATGTTTTTGTTGTTTTAATGGTTATTGTTTCGAGTTTCAAAGTTAGTAAAACTTTAAATTTATCAATTCCTTTTCGCATTCAATTCTTCCAAAAGCTCACCTTGGTCATCATACCAGTCTCCATTCTTAAAAACAACAACTCCATACTTGGCATGATAAAACCTATCTCCTGATTGTAAGTTTTGATTTGTTGGAAATATAAAATCAGGGATGCACTCGCCATCAATAATTGTATGAGCCACATCGCATGGGTCTTGGTCGCAGCCTAAAACGGCAATAAACAACATGAAAATTAGGGTCGATTTGAATAATACCTTCATTTTATTTTCTTTTATTATGCAATCAATTCAATAATTGTTTGGCATGTGCAATTGCGGAAGTTGACAATTGTGCGCCTCCAAGCATCTGCGCAATTTCCACAATACGCTCGTCTGCATTTAACTTTTTGAGCTGGGTTTGAGTAACCTCATCTACATCCTCTTTAAACACCTTATAATGCGTATCTCCCTTTGCGGCGATTTGAGGCAAATGGGTGATGGTAAACACCTGCATGCTTTTGCTCATTTGCTGCATTATCGACGCCATTTTATTGGATATTTCGCCCGAAACTCCAGTGTCAATTTCATCGAACATGATCGTTGGCAGTTGGATATATTTTGAAAGTATGGATTTAATGGCCAGCATGATCCTGGACAATTCGCCTCCTGAAGCGGCCTTTTTCAATTCATTGAAATTACCTCCTTTATTCGCAGAAAAAAGAAATTCGAGTTCATCTGATCCGTTATTGAAAAACGTTTCAGTAGTATGAAGCTTGATTTGGAACTTTGCATTTGGCATTCCCAATTCTGATAACAGGGTCTCTAACTGCTCCGTTAATTGAGGAATGACTCTGCTCCTATTGTCATGAATTTTTTTTGAATCACTTTCAAGTTGAGCTTGAATCATTTTTATTTCTGTTTCCTTTTGAAGGATGGTCGAATCAAGATTTTCTGTATCTGTTATTTTTTTGAAAAGTGAATCCCTTATTTCTATTAATCCGGATTCGTCAGCGACTGCATGTTTGAGCATTAAATTATGCAACAATTGAAGTCGTGCATTGACAATTTCCAATCGATTTGGGTCAGCTTCCAATTGTTCTTGAAGCGTTTCTATCTCGGCAAAAATATCATCGAGTTCAATAAGGTTGGCATTGATGCGTTCAAAAATGACTTTGTATGCATTCCCATAATTGGATAATTTTGCAAATTGCAACTTTACTTCCGTTAAACCTCTAATTGCCCCAACCTCTTCGTTATACAGTAATTGGTTGGAGTGAGACAATCGTTGTTTAATGTCTTCAACATTATTTAGGGTTTCATATTCATCGTCCAATGCTGTCATTTCACCAATCGTGAGTTTGGCTTCCTCAAGTTCATTCAATAGAAAAGACTGATAATCGTGTTCTTTTATGGCTTCTGATTTTTGATTTTGAAGCGATTTCAATTCGGTTTTAAGGGCTCTAAAATTCTTTAAATTATTGGAGTAGCCATTCAATATTTCAGTATTTTCCGCCAAAGCATCTATGACTTGAAACTGAAAATCATCATTGGTCAACTGTAAGGTCTGATGTTGTGAATGGATGTCCAGCAACCGCTCACCCAAAATTTGCAAACTATTGAGATTTACGGGTGTATCATTGATGAAAGCCCTGGATTTGCCTGACGATAAAATTTCCCTCCTGATGATGGTTTGAGGTTCATAATCGAGGTCTTCAGATTTAAAAAGTGGTTTTAAATTGTAATTGGCAATATCGAAAGTCGCTTCGATCACACATTTTTCGGAAAGATTTTTTACACTATTTAAATCGGCCCTTTTTCCAAGAATCAAAGAAAGACCTCCCAAAAGTATCGATTTTCCTGCACCAGTTTCGCCAGTAATGATCGTTAGGCCATTGCTAAAGCTCACCTGAAGCTGGTCGATGAGTGCATAATTTTTTATGGTTAGTGTGGTAAGCATATTTTAATATTCCGTTTACAGGATATGGATTAGAGCTATTCAAACATCACAGCTTACGATAATACTCAAAAGTTGATGTTTCGCCACTTTGAAGCATAGGTTGGGGCAATTCTGTTTAAAACATCAATAACACTAGTTACATTCACACTAGGCCCACCACTGAAAATATCAGCAATTTCATCGCCTTTGGCATCAAAAAATACGCGCAATAAAAATGAGTTTGGACGCCTTTGGTTCATGGTGTTCAGGTCGGTGATCGCAGAAGCAATTTTTTCCTTTCCATCTTTCGGGTTGTCAGACATCACATCGAGGCCATTCATATGATAATTGTATAATACACTTCTATACTCCTTGTAGGTTTGAGATAATATATTATCGATCAAAACAAAACGTGTTTGCTGTCCGTCTTCCAATTTCCACCCTTTATACGCCGTTCCTTGTTGCGAATAGTTCGAAATGATTTGGGCTTGCTGATAGTAAGGATCACCTCCATTTAATGCAAATGTATCGGCATCGAGACCCAAGATCATAAACACATGAAAGGTCAAAACTGAAATCAGGTTCGATTCGTATTGATTGGGATTGTAGAGTAAATTCTGAAATTCCAAATAGCTAAAATTGAAATTTTTATCGTTGAAATTGTAAACTGGTGTGCTGTAAGATGAATTAAAAACAGGTCGGGAAGACTGTACTTGTATCGTTGCCTGAAAATTATCGCTGTTGTAGTCCGTGATTATGATGTTCATGGAGCAATCGATACGTTCTTGTGCCTTGTAATTTTTATTGGTCCATTGCGTGTTGTTGATAAATTCGTTCAATTGACGCTCGAGGGTTTTAAAAACCTGTACATTTTCATTGCCTGTTTGCTGTGCGTTAACCACGACGCTACAATTCAATTCTTGTGAAAATGCCTGGGAAATGAAAAGAAAGGCTATAAAAAATATACTGTTACGCATGGATTTGATTTAAAATTTGGTTCAAAATATCTTTGGCAACGTCTGCTTTCGATTTCAGCTCGTGATGAATCACTTGATTCTCGTTGGTTATAAAAGTAACTTTATTTGTGGAGACACCAAAGCCTGCGCCATCATCTTTTAACGAATTTAAAACAATTAAATCCAGGTTTTTCGATTTGAGCTTGGATTTTGCATGTTCTAATTCATTATCGGTCTCCAAAGCAAACCCTACCAAAAATTGGTCTGTTTTAATTTCCCCTAAAGATGCCAGTATGTCCTCGGTTTTTTCCAATTCAATAGTTAACGTGGAATCGCTCTTTTTTATTTTGGTATCCGACAAAAATTTCGGCTTATAATCTGCAACGGCAGCAGCGAGAATAGCAATATCAACATCTTTATAATACTTGTGAGCAGCTTCATACATGTCTGAAGCACTTACAACATCTATATTTTTGATAAGGCTATGAGAAACCGTTTCATTGGTCGGCCCAGAAACCAGAATCACTTCTGCTCCGAGATTGGCAGCAGCTTTTGCTATTGCGAAGCCCATTTTTCCGCTGGAATGATTTCCAATAAACCTGACTGGATCAATGGCTTCATAGGTTGGTCCGGCAGTGATTAATATTATTTTCCCCTTCATTGGAAGGTTTCGGAGGATATCCTTTTCTATAAAAGCAACAATATCTTCGGGTTCGGCCATTCTGCCTTCACCAAAAAGACCACTTGCAAGTTCGCCGCTTGTGGCAGGAATTACAATATTACCGTATGTTTTTAAGATTTTAAAAGATCGAATTGTCGATTCGTGCTTGTACATGTCCAAATCCATGGCAGGTGCAAAATACACAGGACATTTTGCCGATAAGTAAGTTGCCATGAGCAAATTGTCGCAAACACCATTGGCCATTTTGGATAATGTGTTTGCCGTTGCTGGAGCAATGATAAAAAAGTCTGCCCATAATCCCAATTCCACGTGGTTGTTCCACACGGCATTCTCATCCTCTTCATTTGTAAAGGAGGAATGTACTGGATTTTTGGATAAGGTTGAAAGCGTTAAAGGTGTAATGAAGTCTTTAGAAGCAGGCGTCATAACGACCTTTACGTTAGCGCCTGCTTTTATAAATAACCTGACGAGGTTGGCCGATTTATAAGCAGCAATCCCTGCAGTGATGCCTAGGAGTATATTTTTGCCGCTTAAAACTGACATATTGCTATGCGTCCTGGACGTCGTCTTCGGTGTTTCTAAAATAGATCTTGTCATTCAACCACTCTTGAACAGCAAGTGCATGAGGTTTTGGCAATTTTTCGTAGAATTTAGAAACCTCAATTTGTTCTTTATTTTCAAATATTTCTTCCAAACTATCATTAAAGGTTGCAAACTCTTCCAGTTTGTCAACAAGTTCTCTTCTGATATCTGTATTGATTTGCTCTGCTCTTCTTGAAATTACAGAAATGGCTTCGTAGATATTTCCTGTAGGTTCATCAATTTGGTTTCTGTCATAAGTCACAGAACTTATTGGAGCATTTGTTTTCTTTAGATCCATCGTATGTAAAAATTAGATTTTTGTATTGTTTTCTTGAAATATTGATTTCAATTCAGCATTCATGGCCTCAACATCAGGATTGTGTTCTGAATTGGGATAAGATTTTTTAAAGGAGCCATAAAAGGCTAAAGCATTATCAACTCGCATCTGTTGCTTGCGTGCTGAACTATTGATTGCCAACTTGTAGGCGGCATCCAATCGGTAAAACATGGCTTGCTCCCTAAAACTTGATCCAGGATATTGTAAAAGGAAATTATCAAACGATTTTATAGACGCTTCATAATCTGAAATATGATTGTATTGCTTTGCAATTTCAAAAGACTTCTTTTCAAGCTTATAGTCCAACTCCTTCACCATTTGGTTAATTTCTGGCATGTATTCAGATTCAGGATATTTATTGATAAACAATTGAAGCTTCTCCAATGCCTGCTTGGTTTCCATTTGCTCCTTGCTATAAACGGGCGATAAATTGTAATAACTTTTGCCAGAAAGAAACAAGGCTTCTTCAGTTTTTTCGCTTTTTGGATAGGCCTCGGCAAAACGCTCAAATTGATACGCTGCCAAATAATGATCCTTCATCATGTAATGTGAATTGGAATACATAAACATCAACTTTTCAGCTTGTGGTTTCCCTCTATATCCTGGAACAATTTGAGCAAACAAACGGTTTGCCTTACTGTATTTGCCTGCATCATAAAGTTCTGTTCCTTTGGCGAATTTCACCGCAATATCTTCCGATTTGAGTGCTTTTTGGTATTCGCTGCAAGAGCTTAAAGTAATGATTATTATAAGCGTAACTAAAAAATTCTTCATATTTAAAAAACAGATTGCGAAAGTACGTATTTATAACGTATTAAAAAATAAAAATTTAAGGCTAAAATAGGTCTTGTATTAAGGCGTTAGCTATGTTTAAGTATTATTTAACTTTTTACCATTAAAGCACCTCCTTTGTATGATTTAACTCTTATTTCATTGGAATATTATAAATTCCTAAAAGCTTTTCCTTATTAAAGACTCATTGAAGTACTTTTATCATCGTCTTAATTTTTGATTTGAGTGCGTCCGTAGCCGGAACTAATGGCAAACGCACCGTGTCTTCGCAGAGTTTCAACGCATTTAAAACCCCTTTGATTCCTGCGGGATTATTTTCTTCAAAAATAGCGCTGGTAACATCCATTAATTTAAAATGAAGTTCATAGGCTTCTTTGGCTTTGCCTTCCAGTCCAAGCTGAATCATTCGAGAAAATTGTTTTGGAAATCCTTGTCCAATTACCGAAATGACGCCTGCTCCTCCAGCAAGGACAACAGTCAATGCCAAATCATCATCACCTGAAATTATCAAGAAATCTTTTGGCTTGTGCTTTAACAGCTGTAAATACTGTGATACATTGTTGCCCGCTTCTTTAACAGCAATGATATTTTTGAAATCGTTTGCCAAACGAAGCGTTGTAGCTGGAAGCATATTGGAGGATGTGCGTCCAGGAACATTATATAAAATAATTGGAATTGGCGATATGTCAGCGATGGCCTTAAAATGCTGATAAATGCCCTCTTGGGTCGGCTTGCTGTAATAGGGAGAAACAGACAAAATAGCATCGATATAACTCAAATCGGTAGTATGGATTTCTTCTATTACGTCTGCAGTGTTATTGCCACCTATGCCCAAAATCATTGGCACCCTACTGTTGTTGGCCTTGTGTATGGTGTCTATAATTTCCTTTTTTTCCTTTTTGGTAATGGTAACACTCTCACCTGTGGTGCCACTGATAACGAGATAGTTTGTTCCGTTTTCAATATTGAAATTTACAATATCCGCCAAAGCCTTGTGATCGATGGAGTTGTCAGATTTAAAAGGTGTGATCAACGCCACTCCTGTTCCATAAAATGCTGTCATTATAATTTGTTTAATACGATTAGATACTTTTTTAATTCTGATTTAAAAAGTTTGAAATTTTTTGGTTCTATATCCAAAATCAGGTCATACAAACGCTGATCACTATTGGAAATACCTATTTTAAAATTGGCTTTAGATAAGGCGGTTATAAGATTTAGTTGCACGCTATCCTGTTGGTGAAAACTTATTAAGGCATCAAACTCGGTATCTATAAAACTCTGAAGTTCTATATTTTTAATGGTGCCATTCCAACCGAAATCTTTTTGGTCAAATTTAGTGTCCCAGAGTGTTTCTGTTTTATTTTCTTCATTGACATAGGCAATTATTTTTGACTTTGGCGGCAGAAGTCCGAGCTCTTTAAAAAACACTCTGAAAGATTCAAAATCAACATACTCATTAAAATTTAAAACAACACCAAAGGATTCAATTTTTCTTTTATGAATGGCAACCGTTCTAGAATTTAATATTTTGTTAATGTGTTTTTGATTTGATTTTTCTTTGAATGCCTTAAAAATCATTTACTTTTGTTTTATGCAAAGGTAATAAAAACGCCCTGCAATTTTTGTTATCCATAAAGAAGATATCCGATGAATTTTAAACAATTATTGTTATGCTTTGGGGTCATAGTTTTCATAGCCTGCAAGACACCCTCAACTTATAGCAAAATAGAAGGTAAACAGATTGAAATTAATGACAGCCTGCCTTCTGACCAAACTATTGAAAACTTTATTAAACCTTATAGGGAAAATGTGGACAAAAATTTGGACGGTGTCTTATCCTATGCTGTGGATACCTACTCAAAATCGGATGGTTATTTAAACACAGCCATTGGTAATTTTATGGCGGACGCTATGTATGTACAATCAAATCCTATCTTTAAAAAAAGATCATCCCATGATATCGATTTTGTGCTGTTAAATCATGGAGGTATCCGCGCCATCATTTCAAAAGGAAGCATTACAACCCGAACCGCATTTGAAGTGATGCCCTTTGAAAACTCATTGGTTGTGACTAAATTAAAAGGGGAGCAAATTAAAGAACTACTTGATTATCTAGCCGAAGCCAAACGTGCCCATCCCATATCGAAGCTTAAAATTGTATTGGACGCCGATGGCCAACTAAATAAAACCACTATTAATGATCAACCTATTGATTTTAATAAAACTTATTATGTATTGACCAATGATTATTTGCTTAATGGCGGAGACCGTATGGATTTCTTCAAAAAGAAGGATACGGTTTATGATTTAGACTATAAAATCAGAAACGCACTCATTGATTATCTAACAAAGACCGATACGATTAGACCAGTTATGGACGATAGATTTATTCAACTTAAATAATGTGATTATGAAATCGCCATGATTTGGAAGCACAATTAAAAAACATCGAACTCCTATAAAAATAAAAAAGAGTGAGATAAACAACAATGAATATAGAGCGATTGCAGATGACCTTTAAAGAACAATAAATATCTACATATGAAACGGAGGGAATTTATTCAACAAACAGCAGCAGCGTCAACCCTGGTTGGATTAGGCGGATTTGGCCTACAATCGTTTTCAAGTAGCACAAAAAAAATCACCATTTTGCATACCAACGATGTGCATAGTCACATCGATCCGTTTGGTCCTGAAGATGGTCGAAATCCAAATAAAGGTGGAATGGCGCGTCGTGCTGGGCTAATTGCTTCTATTAGGGCAGAAAACCCAAACACTTTATTGTTTGATGCAGGTGATATTTTTCAAGGGACACCTTATTTTAATTACTATGGTGGAGAATTGGAGTTTAAGCTGATGAGCATGCTCAATTACGATGCGAGTACTATTGGAAACCATGATTTTGATAATGGCATCGAGGGTTTGTATGCGCAACTACCACATGCCAAATTTGATTTCATTTCGTCAAATTATGATTTTTCCAATACCATTATGGATAGCCATGTGAAACCTTATAAAACCTATAAGATGGATGGGATAAAAATTGGGGTGTTTGGATTGGGAATAGAGCTAGAAGGTTTGGTTGACAAAAACATGTACAAGGAAACCGAATATTTAAATCCAATAGAAATAGCTACAGAGATGACCCGTGTTTTGAAAGATGATGAAAAATGCGATTTGATCATTTGTCTCTCACATTTAGGATATCACTACAGCAATTTTCCAGAAAAACCGAGCGATTTAAAACTTGCTGCTTCCACAAACGATATCGATCTTATTGTTGGAGGTCACACCCACACGTTTCTGGATAAGCCAACGATTGTAAAAAATAGCGTTGGGAATAACATGCTTGTTAACCAGGTAGGGTGTTACGGAATTAATCTAGGAAGAATTGATTTTTATTTTGACATGGACAAAAACAAATCAGCTAAAGGCGTTTCTATTATTGTATGATTAAGCAGTCATCTTTTCTGAATTTCTCACCATGTAACTTTCATTGTATGACTCTTCCCTAATATTGATAGTTTTATTATGATTGTATACATACAAATAAAATAAGGCTAAACTCAATAAATGCAACATATTTGCTGCATAATCAAATATCCAGAAATACACATATAGATTGCAAATATAATTGAGCACATCCGAAAACACAAAACTAAAAACCAATACTAAAAAAATAATGGATTGTCTACTTTCATTGCTTAAGTAAACTGCAAAAGCCAAAAATGCCATTGCCATTAAGGTAACACCATGGCATATATAAAGAACCAAATTAACATTATCCGAAAAATTATCCTTTACCATCCCAAATAACATATATAGAAAATAAGAATTGAGCAACAACACCATAACCAAATATATGGACACCACACCCTCATATCTTATATGCTTTAACTTACCCAAAAGGACAAAAATCAGAAGCAAATAACTCCCTAAATAAAAAGCTTTTGATAGTTTGTGAGCCATCTCTCCAAAATTGAGAACGGAAAATAAATCCCCTAGAAAAAACAATAAAAATATAGTGATAAAAACACTTTCCATCTGTTTTCGTAACAAATAATAAAAGGATAGAAGAACGACGATACTGACCACCTGGGTGATATTTGGGATTAAAGTGTAATCAAAATAGGTTGCAAATCCATTGATTATTAAGGTAGCCAAAAGTATAAGTGCCAAAACGGCATGGGGGGCGCGTGATTGAACTTTATTCATAGTAGATTTAATAAGTAGGTATGCAAATATAGCAAAAAAAATGACTTTAATCTATAAAATAATGTATTTCATCGAATAAATTGTTAAAGTTTTAGATTCACCATAAAAAGTTTCAATAATGTCAATTGAATACCGTAAAAATTTGTAAGAGGTACAGATTATCTAAAGAAGTATTTTTGAATTTTGAAGATACCTAAATAGTAATTTTTAGCAGAAATCTTTATTATACCTACTTCAATATGGAAACGCATTTATCAAATAGAGATATTTTATGGAAATACGGTTAAGCTTTTATATCGGAATGCATGTCATTGTGTTCAAAATCTTCATCCATACGGGCCTGCAGATAAAAGAACAAAAATGCAAAAACAAAAAACAAGGAACAAATGACATTTAACACAGTGATGTTGGAAATGTAAAAATAGGTCATCTGAATCACTTCAGAAAAGAAAATAAATATAGATCCCAGTAGCAAATTCATGGATTTCTGACTATTTTTTGACATATAATTAATCATGGCGACTGTCAATAGCAACATGATTATTGAGTTATAAACA
>JBGSXJ010000047.1:0-4056 GCA_041751535.1 Aquaticitalea sp. | reverse complement strand
AGAAAAGCAGGCTATTAGTGGCGCTCTCTGGAGGTTTGGATAGTGTGGTACTGACCCATTTGTGTCATAAAATGGGATTGAACATTGCGTTGGCACATTGTAATTTTAATTTACGAGCTGAAGAAAGTGATGCAGATGAATATTTTGTGTTGCAACTGGCAGAAGATTTGGAACTCGAAGTTTTTATCGAGAGTTTTGAAACTGAAACCTATGCAGAATCCCATAAATTGTCCATCCAAATGGCCGCTCGTGAGTTGCGTTATGAATGGTTTTTCGAATTGGCGCACCAATTGGATTTTGATTATATCCTCACCGCACATCATGCCGACGACAACCTCGAAACCTTTTTGATTAATCTTACAAGAGGCAAAGGATTGGATGGCCTGACAGGAATTCCAGAAATAAATCAGAAGCTAGTCCGCCCGTTATTACAGTTTTCAAGGGAAGCTTTGGAAGTATATGCCATCGAAAATAAGATAACTTGGCGCGAGGACAGCAGCAATAGCAGCAAAAAATATCTTCGGAATAAATTGCGCCATGATATCATTCCAACCTTGAAGCAGATGAATCCCCAGTTGCTTCAGAATTTTCAATCCACCATTGAGCACCTTCAGGAAAGTCAACAAATAGTGGATGATGCCATAACAAGGGTTCAAAAAAAGGTAGTTTCAGTTGAAGAATCCGTCATTAAATTGGACATCAAGAAATTAAAAAAACTATCCAATCCAAAGGCATATTTATTTGAACTCCTTAAAGACTTCAATTTTACAGAGTGGAACGATGTGGCCAATTTATTGGAAGCGCAATCAGGGAAACAACTATTCTCCAGTTCGCATAGATTGATTAAAGACAGAGAATTTTTGTTGTTAAGCGAACTTAATGAAGAGCAAATCGAAGAGGTCATGGATGTTTTAAAGAATGATAAAAAAGTGGAATTCCCACAGGGACTATTGTTATTCGATAAAACTGATGCCATTGCAGGAACAGATAAAAATACCGTTTATGTTGATTCTGATACATTGAATTATCCAATAAGGGTAAGAAAATGGCGAGAAGGTGATGTTTTTTATCCACTAGGAATGCAAGGGAAAAAGAAATTGAGCAAATATTTTAAGGACGAAAAATTATCCTTGATAGATAAAGAACATGTGTGGGTGTTATGTTCCGATGAAAAGATTGTTTGGGTCATTGGCATGCGCGCAGATGAACGATTCAAAGTCACTTCTACAACTACCCAAATCCTAAAGATTCAATTGAATAGATGAAGCTACAAGGCCAAATAGTCGACATACCAAACAAACGAGTTTTCAGGGGCGAAATCACCATTATAAATGGAAAAATAGCTTCAATAGCAGAAAAAAACCATAGTGTTGACCATTATATCTTGCCTGGATTTATTGATGCCCATATCCATATCGAGAGTTCCATGTTGGTACCAAGTGAATTTGCGCGTTTAGCAGTTGCCCACGGAACCGTCGCTACAGTGTCCGACCCTCACGAGATAGCCAATGTCTTGGGAGTAGAAGGCGTGGAGTTTATGATTGAAAACGGCAAAAAAACACCGTTCAAGTTTAATTTTGGAGCACCTTCGTGCGTCCCTGCCACGGCATTTGAGTCGGCTGGTGCGGTGATAGATTCCGATGCTATTAAGATATTGCTGGAGAATCCAGACATCAAATATCTGGCAGAAATGATGAACTACCCCGGAGTTATAGGTGGCGATGATGAAGTGTTAAAGAAAATCGCTTGGGCAAAATATTTCAATAAGCCTGTTGATGGTCACGCACCAGGATTGAGCGGCAATGATTTGACGAAATATATCCGTTCGGGTATTTCAACCGATCACGAATGTTTCACAATGGAAGAAGCTTTAGAGAAGCTGCAAAAAGGAATGAAGGTTCTGATACGGGAGGGAAGTGCCGCCAAAAACTTTGAAGCTTTAATCGATTTGCTTCCCGAACATTTCGAGAATATGATGTTTTGCAGTGATGATAAGCATCCCGACGATTTGGTGTTGCATCATATCAATAATTTATGCGCAAGGGCAGTTGCCAAAGGCATGGATGTCTTTGACGTGTTGCAAGTAGCATGTGTTAACCCTATCAAACATTATAACCTAGATGTCGGAATGTTGCGGGTTGGTGATGATGCCGATATGATTGTTGTAGAGGATTTGAAGGATTTTAAAACAACCAAAACCTATATTAATGGATTTTTGGTTTTTGAGAATGGAACTTCTTTGATTCCATCGGTTGAATTCAAGAATTTAAATAATTTCAAAACAGACAGAAAACAGGTCTCCGATTTTAAATATACATCTTCTTCCAGTCATATACGAATTATTGAAGCTTTGGAAGGGCAGTTGGTCACCAATGAGATCGTTGCAAAAAGTTTGAGTGTTGACGGCAATTTAATATCCAACCTTGAGGAAGATATCTTAAAAATGACTGTAGTAAATCGCTATAAAAATGATCAGCCTTCGATTGCATTTATCAAGAACATTGGACTCAAAGAAGGTGCTATTGCGAGTTCAGTGGGTCACGATTCACACAATATCATCGCAGTGGGTGTCTCTGACGAAATGATTTGTAAAGCCGTCAATCTCATTATAAAACATAAAGGTGGAATTTGTGCCGTATCCTATTCAGAAGAAAAAATCCTACCGCTTCCCGTTGCCGGCATTATGAGCGATAAGGATGGTGTCACAGTCGGAAAACAGTATGCCGAACTGGATCACCTGGCAAAACAATTAGGAAGCACCTTGCACGCTCCATTTATGACTTTATCATTTATGGCATTATTGGTGATTCCCTCGTTAAAATTGAGTGATAAAGGGTTGTTTAATGGAAGTGAATTTGAATTTACAACCTTGGAAACGGATGAAAAAATAGAAGGTAGAGGTTAGTGGGTAGTGGGTAGTGGGTAGAGAGTAGAACCAAAATTTCAAGCACCAACAACACGCAACACACAACACACAACAGACAACAAACAAAACCAATAAAAATCAGCAATCGTTAATCAGAAATCAAAAATCTCCATGCCTATCCTAGAACCAACATACAAACCACCATTCCTGTTTAGAAACAGTTTTGTATCTACCGTTTATTCCGGATTGATAAGACGTGTGAAGGGCTTGATTCAACAGCGCGAACGAATCGAGTTGCCTGATGGGGATTTTCTGGATCTGGATTGGAGTTATGCCAAGAATAAAAGTACAAAACTCATCATTTTGCTCCATGGTTTGGAAGGTCATGCCCAACGGCCGTATATGACCGGACCTGCAAAGCTCTTTAATGCAAATGGTATTGATGCCATGAGTGTTAACTTTAGAGGTTGTAGTGGCGAACCCAACCGAAAATACTATTCCTATCATTCGGGTGCGACTGACGATCTGCATCAAGTGATTCTGCATGCCATAACTGCTAAAAACTATTCAGAGATTTATCTCAAAGGCATCAGTCTGGGAGCCAATATCATTCTCAAATACCTTGGGGAACGTGATGAGGTACCGTCACAGGTCAAAGCAGCCGTATCCGTATCTGTGCCTGTTAGTTTAGAACATTCGTCTTTAGCATTACACTCGTTTAAAAATGTTTTGTTTCACGATCGATTCAAAAAGCATTTATTGAGAAGTCTGACCATCAAACAAAGCCGTTTTAAAGATGATTTGACTTTGGATGAAATAAAAAAGATAAAAACCTTGAGGGATTTCGATGAGGTTTACACAGCAAAAGCCCACGGATTTAAAGATGCGCTTGATTATTACAAACAGAGCAGCAGCCTTCAATATCTAAACAGTATAAAAGTACCAACGTTGATCATCAACGCGCTGAACGATTCTTTTTTATCCCCAGAGTGCTTTCCTGTAAAGGAAGCCAAAAACAATCCAAACCTCTTTTTGGAAATGCCAACCCACGGCGGTCATATGGGATTTATCGATAAGAAAAATGTGTATTACAACGAAAAGCGCGCCTTGGAATTCATACAAGAACACAATAAGTAGATCAATTATAATAGGGCATTATCTCAACGCTTCCGGGAACCCATTGATTGTGA
>JBGSXJ010000046.1:0-1769 GCA_041751535.1 Aquaticitalea sp. | reverse complement strand
CACACTTATAGATCATGGAGTCATAGAAAACAATATCATCCATTGGCAAGTTCCGGGTAGCTTTGAATTGATCTATGGAAGTAAAAAAATGCAGTCACAAAAAGTCGATGCGGTCATTGCTATTGGAAGCGTTATACAAGGCGATACCAAACATTTCGATTTTGTGTGCGAAGCGGTATCTCAAGGCATCAAAGATTTGAATGTCCTCCACGAAACACCTGTCATCTTTTGTGTGTTGACCGATAATACCATGCAACAAGCCATTGACCGTTCTGGTGGCAAGCACGGCAATAAAGGGGTAGAAGCTGCGGTTGCTGCCATAAAAATGGCTGTCCTTCGTAAATCTTCTTAAAGACTTTTCATTTTTTCTAAAGCCTTTTTCCAAAGAGGCTGATGGAAATTATTTTCGAACTTAAACTCTCATTTTAATCCCAATAACTTCGAGCGTTCTGTTAACAATTTTTAGCAATCGAGAAGTGATTTTTCCTTGTATTTTCAGTACATTTGAAGGGTAGAAAGGTTAAGATTTTAAGAGTGAATGTATTCAAACAACGAAAAAACAAACGTTTCAGTTATACACCAAGGCATTTAAGGGAACGAGATAGCCAAATTAAAGAAAATTTGGAATCCAAGTGGCGCGATGCAAAGCATGTTTCAAAGCATCGAAGCAAAACAGCTTCTTCCATGTGGGTTTTATTGATCATTTTAGGTATGATAATTGTGCTTTGGCTTGTTTTGGATAACTATAAAATTTAAAAAGTCATGGGCATTTTCGGAACACGTACCAACAAAAAATTCAGTTATACACCTCGCTATCTCGATAGCGATGAGAATCCGTATGAAATAAAGCATAAGTTTGATGACTACCGTAAAACCATTGGAAAAACAAATCTTAAAGGAAAATTTCAGAATGCTTGGGATGATTATAAAAATACGCCTGACAAATCGGCAAACCGAAGAATCTTAATCATCGTAGGCATATTAATACTTATTTTTCTAGTGATTATTGAATTTGATTTGTCCATATTTTTTCCAAAAGGCTAATGGCAGACATCATTAAACTCTTACCAGATCATGTTGCCAACCAAATTGCAGCGGGGGAAGTCGTCCAACGACCAGCTTCGGTGGTAAAAGAGTTGATGGAAAATGCCATCGATGCCGATGCAACCTTAATAAAATTAATTGTTAAAGATGCTGGTAAAACACTCATCCAAGTCATTGATGATGGCAAAGGAATGAGCCCAACCGATGCGCGCTTGAGTTTCGAACGCCACGCCACTTCAAAAATACGCTCCGCAGAAGACTTATTTAGTTTGCATACCAAAGGTTTTCGGGGTGAAGCGCTTGCTAGTATTGCTGCCATTGCACATGTCGAACTCAAAACAAAACAAGAACAGGACGAACTTGGTACCCAAATCACGGTGGAAGGTAGCGAGGTGAAATCACAGGATGTTGTTGTAACTCCAAAGGGAACTTCGATTTCGGTAAAGCATTTATTTTTTAATATTCCGGCTAGACGCAATTTTTTAAAATCAAATACAGTAGAATCGCGCCACATCATTGATGAATTTCATCGTGTGGCATTGACGCATCCAAACATTTCGTTTGCAATGTATCACAATGGTAGCGAAGTGTTTCATCTTCCTATAAGTAAGACGCGACAACGCATTGTAAATATTTTTGGAGGCAAAACCAATGAAAAATTGGTTCCTGTGGAAGAATCGACCGAAGTTTTGAAGATTTCAGGATTTGTCGGCAAGCCCGAATTT
>JBGSXJ010000045.1:0-3399 GCA_041751535.1 Aquaticitalea sp. | reverse complement strand
GATTCTTCCAAAACAATGCCATGAGCTTGCTCAATGCATCTGTCGCAAATATGAGCATCGAGACCTGCAATCAATAAACTGGTTTCTGGCTTTTTCCTACCACAAAATGAACATTCTAATTCTTCCTTTGCCATTCTATTTGTATATTCAAACTTCAATTCCAGAGATCTGGAAATGAAATTATTTTACATTATTTCTTTTGTCGTGTTAACACTTCATCAATCATACCATATTCCATAGCGCGGTCAGCCTTCATCCAATAATCCCGGTCGCTATCGTTATAAATCTTGTCATAATCCTGACCTGTATGTTTACTGATGATGTTGTATAATTCTTCCTTTAAGGCGATGATTTCCCTTGCTGTAATCTCAATATCGCTTGCCTGACCTTGAGCGCCTCCAAGCGGCTGATGTATCATGACACGTGAATGGGTCAAACCACTGCGCTTTCCTTTTTCACCTGCACATAACAGCACGGCTCCCATAGAAGCTGCCATACCTGTACAAATCGTGGCCACGTCTGGTTTAATAAGTTGCATGGTGTCGTATATACCTAACCCAGCATAAACACTTCCGCCAGGCGAGTTGATGTATATCTGTATATCCTTTGAGGCATCGGTACTTTCCAAAAACAACAATTGTGCTTGAATGATATTCGCCACCTGATCATTAATGGCAGTTCCCATAAAAATGATACGATCCATCATTAAACGAGAAAATACGTCGAAGATTGCCACGTTCATGTGACGCTCTTCAATAATGTTTGGAGTAAGACCGACTGGATACATACTACTTATTATTTTATTGTAATAGGTACTACTGACACCCTGATCCTTTATTGCGAATTTTTCAAATTCTTTTCTGTAATCCATAAATTTTTATTTCAATTTAAGTGTTTAAAAAAAAACGTAAAACCTCACAGTTTTACGCTCTAAATATAAGGATTTAATTTATATCTATTAACTGTAGAATTCTTTGACAAAATCGTCATAGGTCATCTCTTTCACTTTGACATTGACTTCCTTTTTGTATAATTCCAATAATTTTTGGCTCATCAATTGTTCTGACAAACGCTTTACTTCTTCTTTGTTGGATAAAATTCTGGCGGCAATATCCTCCAATTCCTTATCGGCAGGATTCATCTGTCCGAATTGTGCCATTTGCACTTTTATCATTTGCTTTGCAAAATCTTTTAGATCTTCAAAAGTAACCTGAAGGTTGTGCGATTCAATCAATTTACCTTCAATCAATTGATAGCGCATGCTTTTTTCAGATTTCTCATATTCTTCGCGTGCTTGGTCTGCATCCATTTGCTCTTCACCAGCCGTTTGCATCCAACGTTGCAAAAATGAGGCAGGTAAGCCAAATTTTGTGTTTTCAACCAAAAACTCGGTCACATCATTCAGGAATTTTTGGTCGCCTTGCTGTGCAAATTGTTTTTCTGAATCTTGCTTTATTTTGTCTTTCAATTCGGTTACAGACGTGACAACATCCTTACCAAATAATTTGTCGAATAGCTCCTGATCCAAATCTGCCAATTCTCTTGTGTTGATCTCGTTGATGGTGAAATTGACATCAACGTTCAAACCATGTGCATCATCATGAGGCACTTTTAAGAAATGCATCAAATCATGATCATCTTCAAACAGTCCTTTGGTGTTTAAGCTGACAACATCACCAACTTTAGCTCCGATAAACTGCTTTTCGGTGGCTTTCCCTTTAAATTTATCTAAAGTAAGGGTGGCTTTGTTGTTAATGTTCTTTTCTTCATTTTCAAAAACTCCAGTGATTTCAGAGTCTTTGGAAACACTATCTTGAGATATTAATTTTCCGTATTGTTTGCGGATATGGGTAATTTGATCCTCGATCATTTTTTTGTCCGCAACAATGTTGTATTGTGTGATTGGCTTTTTGGTTTTTAATTCAACCTCAAATTCTGGCGCCAGGCCCAATTCAAATTCAAATGAGAATGAATCGGCATCCCAATCAAGATTATCCTGTGCTTTAGGAAGTGGATTCCCCAACACATCCAATTTTTCTTCTGTCAAATATTTGTTGAGCGCATCTTGAAGAAGTTTATTGACCTCATCGACCAAAACTGCCTTACCATATTGCTTTTTGACCATAGTCATTGGCACATGTCCTTTTCTAAATCCAGGAATGTTGGCTGATTTTCGGTAATCTGTTAGAATTTTTTCAACTTTATCGCTGTAGTCTTCCTTGGCGATATCTACTTTTACAATGGCATTAAGTGCATCAATGTTTTCTCTTGTAATATTCATTTTTTTTCAATAAAAATTGGGATGCAAAAGTACATATTTTTTAATATCCCAACAAAGTTTTTAACAGGTTGTGTTAAGGCCTATTTCCTGTCCTCATTCAAAACAGAGAACAAAATTGCCTGCAACAATGACAACAGCAAACTAAAGAGCAAAGCCGTCCAAAAACCGCTGACTGCAAATCCGTCGAGAAAATTGGCTGCCAACAAGATAATGATGGCATTGATGACCAACAAAAACAATCCCAACGTCACGACGGTTATTGGCAAGGTCAGAATGATTAAAATGGGCTTTAAAATGGCATTCAAAATTGCCAAAACTATAGCGACAATAATTGCCCCAGTAAAGCCTGCCACTTGAACGCCTGGAAGAAATTTTGCTAAAATCACAACCGCGACGGCTGTTAACAAAAGTCGTATGATTAAGTTCACAATTTATTAGTTGGTTATACCTGTTAAAGATACCATTATTGATTGACAAATTCATTGACCTTGTCAAAAAAGTCGGATGGGTTTTCGGCATGAAGCCAATGACCTGCATTTGCGATGGTTTCTATTCTTGCCTTTGGAAAATGGTTCTTAATGATATCTTCATCAGAATTTGCAATATATTCCGATCGATCGCCACGCAAAAACAAAGTACCCTTTTCGTATGTGGTATGCATCGGTAGCGGCTCACCCACTTCATTGACCTGCTCCATAAGAACTTCAAGATTAAATCGAAGCGCCAATTTTTCCTTGGTTTTCCAATAGAGATTTTTTAAAAGAAATTGTCGTGTTCCAACATCAGATACATAGCGTTTCAAAGCATCATCAGCTTCGCTTCGGCTTTTTATGATGTCAAAATCCAATGACGACAGACCATTTAAAATAGCATCGTGATGTGTAGGATAGTAACGCGGTGAAATGTCGGCAACAATCAATTGAGACACAAGTTCTGGAAATTCGACCGCAAACAACATGGCCGTTTTTCCTCCCATGGAATGACCCAACACTATGCTATCCTTGAGTTGATGTTCGTCAATATAGGCTTTCAAGTCCTTGACCATTGCTTCATAATTAAAATCCTCGCTGTGAAAACTCCGTCCATGATTGCGTTGATCCAGAAGATGCACTTCATAA
>JBGSXJ010000044.1:0-11593 GCA_041751535.1 Aquaticitalea sp. | reverse complement strand
AGCATCTATAATGATGAAGAAGGTAAGTTGGGAACCGTTTACACATCCATTGTTTATAAAAACAATCTCTATTTGGGGACCAATCAAGGTCTATTTTCTAAATCCATAAATAGCTCAAATGGGTTCTCTTTTATCGAAGGTACTAAAGGACAGGTTTGGTGTTTGGTTGAGATAGATAACACGCTTTTTTGTGGACACAACGTCGGAACGTTTATAATTAATGAAGATAGGGCAGAACTGATTGTAAATACGCCTGGCACATGGAACATTAAGCCATATTTAGAGCGTCCAGATTTGTTGCTTCAAGGGAATTATAATGGAATAAACGTACTTCAAAAAGTTAATGATAAATGGACATTTAAAAATAAATTGGAAGGTTTTGACATCTCCTCAAAATATTTTGAAATACAAAACAAGAACAAAATTTTTGTGAGCCATGAATATAAAGGTGTCTTTGAACTACAAGTAGATGACCAATTATCATCTGTTACCAAAGTAAAAAAAGACTCACTGGTAGATAAAGGATTTAATTCAAGCCTTATTACATATGACAACAACATTATATACGCTTATGAGCAAGGTATCTTTATTTTTGATAATGAACTTAAGGCATTTCAAAAAGACAGTTTATTGAGTCGCGTATTCCAACCAAATCAATATACTTCAGGGAAGTTAATACCAGATCCATATCACAATAAATTATGGGGATTTTCTGACAAGAACTTGAGTTATATTTCTCCCGGAAAGTTGAGCGACATTCCCGAAATATCTTCTATTGCCTTTCCTCAATCCATAAGAAAGGAAATGGTTGGTTATGAAACCATTTCTTATCTAGAAGCGAACAAATATCTTTTGGGGACTTCTTCTGGCTATGTCATCATAGATTTGGATAAATTCGACTCAAAATCCTATGACATTTCAATAAATGCCATCACAAATTATACGCTAGAAGGCAATCCCTTACACATCAACAAAGCGCGCTTTTCAGAATTTAAAAACAAACAAAACAATCTTGAATTTGCGTATAGTGTGGCAGAGTTTGATAAATATTTGGAAGTTGAATATCAATATCAGCTCATCGGATATTACGATCAATGGAGCGAATGGTCAAATCAGTCATCAGTATTATTGAAAAATTTACCATATGGCAGGTATGTATTTAATGTTCGAGCTAGAGTAGGAAATACCTTGACAGACAATGTGTCTTCATATGAATTTTCAATTGATAAACCTTGGTACATCACCAATTTTATGATTGCTTTATATGTATTGTTAATCCTATTGTTTTCAATTTTTATGCATCATTTTTATAAAAATTACTACAAAAAGCAAAAGGAAAAATTGCTTATAAAAAACAAACGCGATTTGGAATTAAAGCAGTTAGAGAACGAACAGCAATTGATGCAGGTTGAAAACGAAAAATTACAACAGGACATCGACAACAAGAACAGGGAATTGGCAATCTCCACTATGAGTCTTATAAAGAAGAATGAGTTTCTAAACACTTTGAAGGAAGAACTGAAAAATTCCGATGATTCTAAATCATTAAAGCCAGTTATAAAATTTATTGATAAAAATTTGAACAATACAGACGACTGGAAATTCTTTCAAGAGGCCTTCAATAATGCGGATAAAGATTTCCTTAAAAAAGTCAAATCAAAACATCCTTCCCTAACGCCAAATGATTTAAAACTTTGTGCTTATTTAAGGTTGAATTTATCCTCTAAAGAAATCGCACCACTTTTAAATATATCTTCAAAAAGTGTGGAGGTGAAACGATATCGTTTAAGAAAGAAAATGGAGTTACCGCACGATTACAGCTTAACAAATTATATTCTCGAAATGTAGAGCCACTACATGTTACGTTTTAACCTATACATTACCACTACATTTAAATTTAATAGTGAACTACCTCGATGTAGTAGTTAAGTCTTAAAGTTTTCTTAAACCAGTGTTTCCACGCGATGTTTGATAAAATCGCAAAAAATATACCTAATTTTTACCATGTATATTTTTTGTAGTGTTGTATTTTACATATTTTACAATTTAATCGTTTAAGTTTGTTTTAACAAAGATTTAAAAATATGATAACAAAATTTTTACGTGTATTTGTTCTTCTTTTTTCTTGCATTGCCTTTGGTCAGAATGTTGCAATTACTGGCAATGTAAAAGATAATGTCTCTAACCAACCATTACCAGGAGTCAATATTATAATCAAGAACACGAGCAAAGGTGTAACCACCGATTTTGATGGTAATTATTCAATTAGCGAAGTGCCAATGAATTCCATATTGGTATTTTCCTATATAGGATTCATTAACCAAGAAGTTGCTGTAAGAAGCAATAACCCAATTGATGTTGTATTAGTAGAGGACACACAATCTCTCGACGAAGTTGTGGTCATTGGATATGGTACGCAAAGGAAAAGAGATCTGACAGGTTCAGTTGGTATTGTTAGTTCGCAAACATTAGACGAATTAAAACCGATTAAAGTGGAACAAGCGCTTCAAGGTACTGTTTCCGGAGTAAATGTTACTACTCAATCAGGTGCTCCAGGTGCTGGTTTGGACATTCGTATACGAGGTATTGCAACCAATGGCGTTAATGGTCCAACCGTGATTATTGATGGTTATGTTGGTGATCTGGGAATTTTAAATCCTAACGACATTGAAACCATTACTGTTTTGAAAGATGCACAAGCGGCAATTTATGGAACTATTGGTGCTAATGGTATTGTATTAATTACAACCAAAAGCGGTAAAGCAAATCAAAAACCTAAAGTCTCATACAATACCTATGTCGGCTTCCAAGAAACTAGTAGAAAAATGTCACTTCTTAATGCGACAGAGTATGCTGTTTTATTGAATGAGAGTTATGGTGCAGCAGGTCAGCCGCTTCCGTATCCAAACATTTCAAGATTAGGAAAGGGTACTGATTGGCAAGATGAAGTTTTTCAGGAAGCGGTGCCATTAATTAACCACGACTTTAGCGTTACAGGTGGATCCGAGAAAATCAAATATGCTTTTAGTGGATCTCACCTTTACCAACAAGGTATTATTGCGCCAAAGAAAACGGATTTTAGAAGGAACACAGCGAGACTTTCGCTTTCGGCAGAATTGTCATCAAAAGTCAGTGTTAATGCTAATGCCATTTACACCTACCTTGATAGAGACTCTGTCAACGAAAACGGACTAGGTTCAGTACTTTTTAACGCCATAAACTTGCCATCTACAATTTCTCCCCGCGATTCTGAGGGTCAACTAACGTTGGTACCCAATACAGGTTTAGGCATAGAAATCATTAACCCATTGGCACAAATAGAAAACACTTTTAATGATTATGACTTAAAAAAACTAAATGGTACGGTAGGTATGGACTACCAAATTTTTGAAAGTTTAAAGTTAACTGGTAGGGTTGGTTTTAATACAGCAAATAGTGAAGGAAAATCCTTTGCCAAAGAAGTACTTTATGGAGGCAAGGTTTTTGACGTTGCACGAAGCAGTGTCTCGCAAAATGCAATAAATGACAATGATTATTCATTGGATATCTTTGCTAATTACAAAAAGAGTTTTAACGATACTCACAATGTTGATTTCCTTGTGGGAACTACTTCTTTCAGACAATGGGGAAATGGTTTATTTGCAACCGGTTTTGACGTACCCAACAACGATTGGGCATTTGCTGATATTACTTTAGCACTTGGTACAAGTGAAGGACGGGATGTAGGATCTTATGCGTATGACGAAAGAAGATTGTCATTTTTCTCTCGATTGCAGTATGACTACAAAGGGAAATATCTCTTATCTGCAATGTTACGAAGAGATTCATCTACCAAATTCGGACCTGGTAAGAAAGTCGGATATTTTCCTTCTGCCACACTTGGATGGGTAGTTTCAGACGAAGAATTTTTTGGAGATCCACAGGCCATCAACTTCTTTAAAATAAGAGCAAGTTATGGTTTGTTGGGAAATGATCAAATTGGCAATAATCTTTATTTGGGATTATTAAATGGAGAAGCCACTTATGTTTTTGATGGAACTTTAATTAACGGACAGGCCATCGGAGTTTTACCAAATCCCGATTTACAATGGGAAGAGGCCAAAAAGTTTGATGTCGGATTGGATTTTAGATTATTCAACAACAAAGTGGATATAACAACTGATTATTTTATCGACAAAAGGGATAACCTGTTAATTGGCAATATCCCAGTGTCTGGAATTTTGGGAACTTCTGCACCCGGCGGAGGATCTCCAACCATCAATGCTGGTTCGGTTGAAAATAGAGGTTTTGAATTTGCAATTGGATATCAAGACGATTTAAGTGAAAATTTCAAATTTAAGATCAATTATAACGTTACAACATTACAAAATGAAGTATTGGAAGTGAACAATAGTACTGGATTTTTAGAAGGCGGAAGTTTTGGTGTAGGACAACAACCACCGTCACGAATGGAAGTCGGTCAACCAATAGGATACTTTTATGGTTACCAGACAAATGGATTGTTTCAAAATCAAGCAGAAGTCAATGCCCATCCATCCCAAATTGCTTTGGGTGCAAATGCTGCCCCTGGTGATATTCGTTATGTGGATGTTAATGGCGATGGTGTTATTAATTCAAATGATAGAGTCAATATAGGCGACCCAATTCCTGACGTGACAATGGGTCTGAATCTAAACTTCAACTATAAAAACCTAGATTTTGTAGCTTATGCATTTGCATCTATAGGAAATGACATGGTCCGCAATTATGAAAGGAGCTTATCCGATGTCAACAGGTTAAACTATGTTTTAGATCGTTGGACTGGCGAGGGCACAAGCAACACAGTACCTAGGGTAACGACGGCTGCAACTTCTAACAATATTTTCTCTGATTACTTTGTTGAAGACGCATCTTACGTTAGAATTCAAAATATTCAAGTTGGATACACCTTGTCACAATCCATTTTGGATAAAATAGGTTTTACCAAAATAAGAATATATACAGGCATTAATAATTTATATACCTTCACAAAATATAGGGGTTATGATCCCGGCGCATCAACTGGTGCTCCAATTGGTGGTGGTATCGATTTTGGTTTTTATCCAATACCAAGAACTTATATTGTGGGTCTTAATGTTAATTTTTAAACTATGAAACTTATGAAAAATAAAAGCATAATAAAAGGTCTGTTCCTCTTTGCCTTTTTAGTATTCAACTTAAGTTGTACCGACGATTTTATTGATAGAGATCCTGTATATTCAATTGATTCAGAGAATTATTTTAATTCTGAAAACGATTATTACAACGCTCTTATCGGCGCCTATGATTTGTTGCAGGCTAGTTATGTAAACGTTATTTTGGGGGAAATCGCATCCGACAATACGTTGTGTGGCGGTGAAAATGCGACTGATGTTATAGGATGGCAACAAATTGACGATATGATTCACACACCAGTGAACACCGAATTATCCAAAGTTTGGAGTTTTATGTTTGCAGGTGTCAATAGAGCCAATTACATTTTGGAATTTCAGGATAAAACTGATTTTGAAGGAAAAAATATCATTATAGCCGAAGCGAGATTTTTAAGAGCTTATTACAATTTTGAATTGTTAAAATGGTTCGGACCTATTCCTTTAAAAGATTCAAGATTTGTTTTGGGTGATGAAACCAGTATTCCAAGATCGCCTGAGGAGGATGTCTATGCATCCATCGAACAGGATTTACTATTCGCCATTAATAATCTTTCTTACACAGCACCACAAACGGGTAGGGCTACAAAAGGCTCTGCACAGGCATTGTTGGGGAAAACCTATCTATATCATGCGCGTTTAAATCCGAGTAAATTCTCAAGTGCTGCCAGTGTTCTAGAAGACTTAATTAATAATGGACCTTATGATTTGGTTCAAAATTATAATTCGATATTTGAAAATGCTGGAGAAAATGGCATCGAATCGGTATTTGAAGTACAATATACCGATGTTGAAGGTGCTGGATTTGGCTGTCTCCAATGTAGTGAAGGAAATGTAGCAGTTGGTTTTAGCGGTGTTCGTGGCTATAATGGACCATTATTTACGCCAGGTTTTAGTTTCAATGTTCCTGTTCAAGAGGTTGTTGACGAGTTTGAACCAGGTGATTTAAGAAAAGATGTAGCAATCCTGGATATTGAAGCATGGGCTGCCCAGACTGGCGCAGTTTATACAACAGGCTATGAACATACAGGCTATTTTAATAGGAAATACCTTCCTAGAACAAGAAGTTCACAAGCTGCAGGTGATTTAAACCTAACAAATCCGAACAATTACAGAGCCATTCGTTTTGCAGATGTATTGCTTATGGCAGCTGAAGCATACAATAGAGGCGGGATCGATGATACCAAAGCTCAACAATATCTAAACAGAGTTAGACAAAGAGCTTTTGGAAATTCAGACAATAATGTAAATTCCACAGGTAATGCTTTGACAGATGCCATTTACCATGAAAGAAGAGTAGAACTTGTGGGTGAAGGTCACAGATTTTTCGATTTGGTAAGAACCGGAAGAGGCACCGAAATAGATGGATTTACTCCAAATAAAAATGAATTATTTCCAATTCCAATTGAAGAAATTCAATTCTCAAATGGCAATTGGACGCAAAATACAGGATACTAAAAAAAAAAGTTATGAAAATTATTAATTACACCTTTAAAACTTGTCTGGTGTTCCTATTACTCATTAGTTGTGTTAAGGACGATGACAGTACAGATTTTGTCGATCAGATTGCGGCACCAGCAAACATCTCTGCATCTGTTAGAGTAACGCAAGATAACACTGGTTTGGTAACCATCACACCATTGGGTGAAGGAGTTGCTACTTTTAATGTCACTTATGGAGATGGTTCAGATCCGTCAGGCGTTATTCAACCTGGCTCAAGTGTAGAGCATATCTACGAAGAAGGAACTTATGAAATTACAGTTACCGCCAATGGATTGAATGGCGACTCCACCACGATTACACAGAATTTGGTGGTGTCATTTCAAGCACCCCAAAATATGGTAGTCACTATTGAAAACGATGCAACCATTTCTAAAAAAGTAAATGTATCGGTAACAGCCGATTTTGCAATGTACTTTGAAGTGAATTTCGGTGAAGATCCCAACAACACTACTGTTGAAGGGAATATCGACGAAACGGTTTCGTATATCTATCAGGAGCCAGGCGTTTACACAATCACGGTTACTGCATTCAGTGCGGCTATTGAAACTACCACTTATTCTGAAGAGTTTCAAGTGACTGCTATTTTGCAACCACTGCAGGCAGCACCACCACAACCTGCAAGACAGCCAGGTAATGTTATTTCGATATACAGTGATGCTTATGATAATCTTCCAGGTACTGATTTTTATCCAAATTGGGGACAAAGCACAACTTTTAACGAGATCGTTGTTTCTGGAAGTAACATTATTCAATATGGAAATCTCAATTACCAAGGCATTCAACTTGCTGCTCCTGCCAATGCATCTGCGATGGAATTTTTACACATTGATATCTGGACTGCTGATGATAACGACGCAAAAATTTCACCAATAAGTTCAGGGCCAAATGAAACGGCTTACGATCTTGAGCTAACCCCTCAACAGTGGAACTCCTTCAATATACCATTATCATTTTTTACCGATCAAAATCCTTTGGTAAACCTTGCAGATATCATACAATTCAAATTTGATGGCGATCCTGCCGGAGGTACCATATTTATTGATAATCTGTATTTTTATAGAGCAGCGCAAGGTACGACAACATCCATGATTGAAGATTTTGAAGGTACACCACCAGCATTCACCTCATTTGGAAACATTGCCAATACAGAGGTTATCGCGAATCCTGATCCATCAGGTATCAATACAAGTGCTACAGTCGCCAATTTGACTAAATCATCAGGGTCTGAAGTTTGGGCAGGAACATTTTTTCAACCAACCGTGCCTATTGATCTTGTATCTTTTGATATGATTAGTGTCAAAACATGGTCGCCAAAGCTCAATGCAGTTGTAAAACTCAAATTGGAAAATCAAGATGCGAGTATCGTTTATGAGGTAGACAAAAATACGACCGTGATAAACGCGTGGGAAGAATTGGTCTATGATTTTAGTGCCGCACCTGCCGCAAATTATGTTAGGGTGGTCATTTTCTTTGATTTTGGAGTAAATGGTGATGGTTCTGATTATTACTTTGATGAGATCCAATTGGTCAGTGAAGGTGGTGGTGGAATTCCGCCATTAGGTATCCAGAATTTCGAAGGTACACCGCCAGCATTTATTTCGTTCGGTAATATTGCGAATGTGGAAGTGATAGCAAATCCGGACATGTCAGGCTTAAATACAACAGCCAACGTGGCACAACTCACCAAATCTAATGGTTCAGAAGTCTGGGCGGGAGCATTTTTCGAAACAGGAAGTGCTTTGGACTTGGTTTCTTACAGTAAAATAAGTGTAAAAACTTGGTCTCCAAAGTTAGGAGCAGTGGTAAAACTAAAATTGGAAAATCAAAATGCGAGTATTGTGTATGAGGTCGATTTAAACACTTCGGTCATAAACTCATGGGAAGAACTGGTTTACGATTTCAGTGCTGCCCCGGCAGCAAATTATGTCAGAATTGTAATATTCTTTGATTTTGGCGTTAACGGGGATGGTTCTACATATTATTTCGATGAAATTAATTTGACGAACTAAAATTCAACAATAAGTAAAAAAAATAGAATATGAAAAATTTAAAAATTTTATGTGTCTTTTTCGTTTCATCCATATTTTTGATTTTGGGTTGTCAAGAAGACGATGCATCGGTAGGTGATATCATTGCGCCTTCCAACATCCAACTGAATGCGGAAATAATAGGACAGGATGTTGATAATCCCAATGGAGATGGAAGCGGTTTGGTGAAATTCACCTTTTCAGCTGATAATGCTTTAAGCTATAATGTAAACTTTGGGGATGGTATAGATCAAGTTGTGACTTCTGGTGTAGTGACACATCGTTATACCATGGCTGGTTTAAATACATACACAGCGGTTGTTAATGCGGTGGGTACTGGAGGATTGACTTCAAATGCAAGTATCGATATTACGGTATTTAGTTCATTTGATGATCCAGTAGCCAAAGATCTTTTGAGTGGTGGTGTAGGCAATAGTCGAACCTGGTACTGGGCTGCGGCTGAAATTGGACATTTAGGCGTAGGACCAACTTTTCAGCAAGACCCAACGCAGTTTACTTTTCCTGCATATTATACAGCTCAACCTTTTGAAAAAGCTGGAGACCCGCAAAGTAGTTGTATTTATGAAGATGAATTAGTATTCTCTTTAAATGCCAACGGTCAGTTAACTTATCAACTTAATAACAATGGCCAAACTTACTTTAACGGAGCACATTCTGCTGCTGGTGGAGGTGCAGGTTCTGGTGATGATGTATGTTTGGATTTTGACACATCAGGAACGAGTATTGTCTCTTTAGCACCTTCTTCAAGTGAATTAACTGAAGTGGATTCAAGAAGGACTGATATGATTTTTTCAAACGGAAA
Source organism: Aquaticitalea sp. (assembly GCA_041751535.1). GTDB lineage: Bacteria > Bacteroidota > Bacteroidia > Flavobacteriales > Flavobacteriaceae > JBPOFM01. The sequence continues at coordinate 2,072 of JBGSXJ010000044.1, read as the reverse complement.
CTTCATGGGATATTATGTAGGTTCTTCTACTTATGAAATATTGGAAGTGACAAATACAACTTTACGCGTTAGAACTTTGGACGCATTGAACCCTGCACTGGCATGGTACCATATTTTTTCCTCAAGCCCTCCAACCCAAGATTTTGAAACCATTTACAACAATTTGGTATTTGAAGATAATTTTGACGTCAATGGAGCTCCAAATCCAGCGAACTGGACCTATGATTTAGGTGGTGGAGTTAATGGATGGGGCAATGGTGAACAACAAACCTACACCAATAGTCCAAATAATGTGATTGTTGAAAATGGATTTTTAAAGATTACAGCAAAACAAGAAGGTAGTGGATATACATCTTCAAGGATAAAAACTGAAAACCTATTTGAGTTTACCTATGGTCGAGTAGAGGTTCGAGCCAAGCTTCCAACTGGAGGTGGAACATGGCCTGCAATCTGGATGTTAGGTCAGGATTATGCAACCAATACATGGCCAGGTTGTGGCGAAATTGATATTATGGAACATGTAGGCAACGATCAGAATACAATTCATTCAACATTGCATTATCCTGGAAACTCCGGTGGTAATGGTGTAGGAAATAGTACAACAGTTTCAACTGCATCAACTGAATTCCATAATTACACTGTTGAATGGACACCAGAATTCATCAAATTTTTAGTTGATGATACTGTTTACCATACGTTTCCAAACACACCGACATTACCGTTTAACAATGATTTCTTTCTGATTTTGAACGTAGCCATGGGAGGGAACTTTGGTGGTGCCATAGATCCAAGTTTCGTTGAGTCAACTCTAGAAATTGATTACGTAAGAGTTTATCAATAGATGAAGAAAATCCTATTTATTTTAATTTTCAGTAGCTCGATATGTGCATTGGTATCATGTTTTGATGCCAATGCAACTATCTTAAGTCAAGATTTGGCAATTGCTACCGATACAGATTCTATCGATGTAAAGGTCAATGCCCTTTTAATCAAAATGACCATTGAGGAAAAGATAGGACAAATGAATCAGTACAATGGATTTTGGGATGTTACTGGTCCTGTTCCTGCTGGTGGAGATGCTGCAAAAAAATATGAACATCTAAAAAAGGGTTGGGTAGGATCTATGCTCAACGTCAGAGGGGTCAAAGAGGTCAAAGCTGTTCAAAAAATTGCGGTTGAAGAAACCCGATTGGGCATCCCGTTAATTATCGGTTTTGATGTGATTCATGGGTATAAAACAATCAGTCCTATTCCACTTGCAGAAGCTGCAAGCTGGGATTTGGAAGCCATGCGCCTGTCTGCGCAGGTTGCTGCCGAAGAAGCTGCTGCATCGGGCATCAACTGGACCTTCGCACCAATGGTTGACATCTCTCGCGATGCAAGATGGGGACGTGTTATGGAAGGTGCTGGCGAAGATCCATTTTTAGGTTCTAAAATAGCAATAGCCAGAGTAAAGGGATTTCAAGGTGATGATTTATCTGCTGCCAACACTATTGCTGCATGTGCAAAACATTTTGCTGGTTATGGCTTTTCAGAAGCAGGTAGGGACTACAACACGGTGGACGTGGGAACATCCACACTTTACAATATCATCTTTCCTCCATTTAAAGCTGCTTCAGATGCTGGCGTAAGAACATTTATGAATTCCTTCAATGAATTGAATGGAATTCCTGCAACAGGGAGCTCATTCTTGCAGCGGGATATATTAAAGGGGGAATGGGGATTTAAAGGATTTATGGTTTCAGATTGGGGTTCGATGAACGAAATGATTGCTCATAGACAAGCAAAAAATCGCAATCACGCCGCAGAAATCGCCATAAAAGGTGGTTCTGATATGGACATGGAATCGTATGCCTATGTTTATGAGCTAGCAAATCTTGTAAAATCAGGAAAGGTAGATGAAGCATTAATAGATGATGCCGTAAAACGTATTTTAAGGCTTAAATTTGAATTAGGCCTTTTTGATGATCCTTATAAATATTGCAATGAAGAAACAGAGAAAAAGGTTATAGGAAGCAAACGTATCAATGATGCTGTGTTGGACATGGCAAAGAAGTCAATTGTACTGCTTA
>JBGSXJ010000043.1:0-4523 GCA_041751535.1 Aquaticitalea sp. | reverse complement strand
CTCCTTGGTCATCTTCTCCAAATCGAACTGATGTTTCCAATGCCAATCCTTTCGAGCAAAAGAGTCGTCAATTGATTGTGGCCAGCTGTCCGCTATCTGTTGTCTAAAATCAAGATTGTAGGTAATGATGAAGTCCTTGACATGTTTTTGGATTTCGTTGGCAATATCTTTAGGAGTAAAACTCATGCCTGCAAGATTGTAGGAGGAACGTATGGTCAAATCATTGGCAGGCGCATCCATTAATTGAATGGTGGCATCAACAGCATCATCCATAAACATCATGGGAAGTTTTGTGTCTTCTGACAAGAAACTTTCGTATTGACCGTCCGTGATGGCTTTGTGATAAATTTCTACGGCGTAATCGGTAGTGCCGCCTCCTGGCATGGTTTTCCAACTGATGATTCCAGGATAGCGAATGCTTCTTACATCCACACCATATTTTTCGAAGTAGTATTCGCACCAGCGTTCACCCACTTGTTTGGTGATGCCGTAAACTGTCGTAGGTTCCATGATGGTGTGTTGAGGTGTCTGCTCTTTGGGTGTCGTGGGCCCAAATACCGCAATGCTCGAAGGCCAGAATACTTTGGAAACAAATTTTGCCTTTGCCAAATTCAGCACATGAAATAGGGAATCCATATTCAAATCCCATGCTTTCATAGGATATTTTTCGCCAGTGGCGCTCAACATGGCAGCCATGAGGTAAATGGTGTCAATCTTATGTTTTTCGACACAAATATGAACCGATGCGTAATCTTGGGCATCTACAATTTCGAAAATCCCAGAATTCACAACATCAATATTGTTGTAACTGATGTCGCTGGCAATGACATTGTCGTTGCCATGAATTTCTCGTAATTTATAAGTAAGTTCGGATCCAATTTGGCCACATGCGCCTATGATGAGTATTTTTGAAGACATGTTTTGTTTGCTATAATGATTTAAACAAAAGTAATAAGAATATAGTGGTAACACCATTATATGCTTCAAAAATTAACGCTTTTTAAGACAGCAATTGTCAGCCATTGTTATTTTACCGATTTGGATCACACAAAGTTTAAGTATCTTTATCCCTTAAGTATTTGAAACTATAAAAGCGCCTTTATGAAATTTTTCTCTATGATATTCTGTTTGTTATTGGTGGTTGGATGCAATTCAAAAACAGAAGAATCGACAGCCACGATTTCTGATCAAGAAAAAGATTCAAAACGCATTACAGCAAAAGACATCGAGAAATTAAAATACACGGATTATGTTTTAAGTCCAAATGCCAAAGAGGCGGTTATCGATTGGGAACGTTATCAGGAATTTATGACCCAAATAGAGTTTTTGAAGCAGGCAGATTTTTCCTTTTTTGGAGGTAAAAAAGATGTGTTGATCACGTTCGTCACTGAATTAAAAAAGGATATTCCCATAAGCATAGAATCTCCTTCCATAAAAGAACGCTTGATTGCATTGGAAACGAAATTGCTTAAACTGAACAGCACATTGAAACTGTCAAATGCAAAAAAGGATGAGATTCTCAACAATATCAAAGAACTGTTAGTGGCCACCTCTAACCTGCACCTTCAAATCAACAAGAAATTTGAATTGGAATCGCAACAGATTGAAGAACCGAATTAAGAATCAAGACCACTGCGCTGCTGGAACCAAGAATCAAGACAAAAAGACCGCTGCGCTTCTAGAGCCAAGAGCCAAGACAAAATAAGAGGTTAGTGGATAGTCGTTAGAGGGTAGTTCAAAATAGGTATTAAGTATCAAGTATTAAGTAGTAAGATCTGGTTAGGAATGTTTAGTTTTCAGTGCCATATAAAAAGGTCAGTGGATAGTTAGCCGAAGTTTGTAATCCGGCTACTTCTGACGCAAACAAGAAGTCAAACTTTGCGCCTCTGCGTCGTTGCGAGGACACCTTCAAAATCATAGTAAACTAATGCCTCAAACCTCAAATCTAATCCCTCCAACTTCTTAAATTTCTGTTAAGATGTAACAAACCAAACATTTGGACTTCTAATTATTAACTAATTTTATGTGGTTCATTCAAAATACCGCAACGAATGACTACATTTAATGCATACTAAATAATTTTACATATGAATACAACTAATCTTAAGCAGCTTTTGGCTGTTTCGGGAATTGCTTTTTTTACGCTGGTAGGGTGTAAGGACGATCCCAAAAAAGACACTGCTATGACCGAAGAAAAAATTCCGGGAATTGCATTGGAAAACATGGACACTTTAGTGAGTCCGAAATCAGATTTTTACAATTTTGTCAATGGGAATTGGCAAAAAAGCACCACCATACCCGATGATGAATCTGTTTGGGGCGGGTTCAGTGTTCTTCGCAAATCGACCCGAAAAGATGTACTGGAACTCATCAACACTTCAAGAGAGCTCAACACTTACGATGAAGGAACCGATCAGAAAAAGGCTTTATTGATTTATGAAAGTGAGTTGGATACTTTGGCTCGCAACGAGGCAGGAATTAAACCATTACAACCTTATTTGGATAAAATAAATGGCATCAAATCAGTTGCCGAATTACAAACCGTTGTGGCGCAAAACAATGCGATCTCATCTCCTTTTATGGGGTTGATGGCGTTTGCAGATTTAAATGACAGTAGTATGAACGCACCTTATGTGGTTCCTGGAGGTCTGGGATTGCCAGAACGTGATTATTATTTGGATCAAGATGAGAAATCTAAAGAGATTCGTCAACAGTATGTGGATCACATTGTAAGAATGTACAAATATATTGGTATTGATGAGGCCAAAGCCCGAAAAGATGCCGAAACCATTTTGGCCATTGAAACCAAGTTGGCAAAGCCACGATTGAATAAAGTAGAAAGCAGAGATGCACGTAATTTTAACAACCCAAGAAGTTTGGAAGACTTACAGGCGATGACGCCAGCTGTTAATTGGTCGAAATACATTACAGATTTGGGTATTAATAAAACACTGGATACGGTGATGGTGATGCAACCAAACTATATGACGGCCTTAAATGCCGTTTTAAAAAGTACCTCCATTGAAGATCTAAAAACTGTGGTGCGTTGGTCAACACTTAACAATGCAGCCAGTTTGTTGACGACCGAGATGGAAAAAGCCAATTGGGATTTTTATAGCAAAACCCTCAATGGTGCCAAAAAACAGCAGCCTGCTGATGAACGTGCCTTGGAAACGGTTAGCAATACCGTTGGAGAAGCAATAGGAAAAGTGTATGTCGATGCCAAATTTCCACCAGAAGCGAAAGCCAAGGCGGAAAAAATGATCAAAAATATTGTTGCTGCGTATCAAGTTCGAATCAAGGCGTTGGATTGGATGACCGAAGAAACCAAACAAAAGGCTATCGCAAAACTGGATAAGTTTACTGTAAAAATTGCGTACCCTGATGAGTGGGAAGACTATTCTAAAATGCAGGTCAAAACAGGCAACAGTTATGCCGAGAATATGCTTGCTGTTGGTGATTGGGCAACCAAAAAGAACTATGATGAAATCAACGAACCTGTTGACAAAAAGAGATGGGGCATGCCCCCTCAAACGGTCAATGCGTATTTCAACCCGTTGAATAATGAGATTGTGTTCCCAGCCGCTATACTGCAACCGCCATTTTACAATTATCAAGCCGATGATGCCGTGAATTATGGAGGTATTGGCGCTGTAATTGGTCATGAGATCTCGCATGCATTTGATGATTCCGGGGCGCGTTTTGATGCCGATGGCAATCTAAAAAATTGGTGGACGGACAAAGATTTGGAAGAATTCACCAAACGAGGCAAAGCCCTTGCAGACCAATACAGCGAAATTGAAGTTGCTGACAGTTTGTATATCAACGGTGCTTTTACTTTGGGTGAAAATATTGGAGACCTTGGTGGTGTATTGGCTGCTTATGACGGTTTGCAACAAAGCTTTAAGGAGAATGGACGTCCAGATAAGATTGACGGTTTTACCGCAGAGCAACGCTTTTTTATGAGCTGGGCCACTGTTTGGAGAACATTAATGAGAGATGAAGCCTTAAGAACACGAATCAAAACCGATCCGCATTCGCCAGGGATGTACAGGGCTACGCAACCCTTAAAAAATATTGATGCTTTTTATGAGGCATTTGATATTAAGGAAGGCGACCCGATGTATTTGGCACCTGAAAAGCGTGTGAGGATTTGGTAATAACAGCAGAAAGTAAGTTATAAAAAAAGCAGCCGATTGGCTGCTTTTTTGTTTAAGTTGTTTATATACCTTGTACCATGAAAATTTCGCTTCAGTTATAGTTTCCGTTTTCTTAAATCCCTTGCAGAGTGATGTATCGTCAAAATATCAATTCGATTATTGGTTACTACTCTATATATGATTCGATAATTCCCTTCGAGCACTTCTCTGACGTTTTCGTCTTGAATTTCGGGGGTTTTTCGTCCAGAATAATTTTGAGACTTTAAGATATTCGTTCGATTTCGAATTTTTAAAACTTGTAGTTTTGCATAAAGTTTTGAATCTTTAGAAATATATTCGGCAATGTCTTTCAAGTCGTTTTTT
>JBGSXJ010000042.1:0-46631 GCA_041751535.1 Aquaticitalea sp. | reverse complement strand
TTTTGCTCCGGAACAAGCTTTTTACAAACGCTTCCGACAAATGTCGAACCTAGACTATACCACCACCGATTTGAATTCGCCATTGGCAGATGTAAAAGCAGATATTTGTAACCTTCCTTTTGCAGACAATGCTTTTGACCTCATACTTTGCAACCACGTTCTTGAGCATATTCCGGATGACACTAAAGCAATGCAGGAATTATATCGGGTTATGAAACCGGGAGGAATCGGGGTTTTTCAGATTCCGCAGGATTTGAATCGGGAAAAAACCTTTGAAGACAATTCTATTACAAATCAAAAAGAACGCGCCAAAATCTTTGGACAATATGACCATGTACGAGTTTATGGTCGCGATTATTTTGACAAACTTCGCAGTATTGGTTTTAAGGTCGAGGAAGTCGATTACACCTCGCAATTAACTGAAGAAGATATTACCAAATATTGTTTGGCCAAAGGCGAAATAATTCCTGTGGTCCGTAAATAAAAAATTCTTATTCTTCCGGAAATCCGTTTAACGAAAGTGTTTCAAGCTCATTCTTTTCATTTGCAAAAATCAAGAAGACTTTCAGTTCGTTATGGCGTGACAAAAATTCTCTTACCTGCACAATTCCCATGGCTTTAAAAGCGGTAGCATAGCCATCAGCCGTCATGCAGTCTTCGGCAATTACAGAAATGCTCAAGATATTGGTTGTACTCGGATATCCTGTTTTTGTGTCGATGATATGGGAGTACCGTTTTCCTTGTGCGTCAACTTTAAATTTTCGGTACGTTCCTGATGTTGCCATGGATTCATCTTGCAATGTAATCGCATTAAAGATGGATTGCGTTCCGTCGAAATGTGGCATTTCTATCCCAACTTTCCATGGTTGTTCCTTTTCGATATTGACGCCTTTGCTCCGGATTTCCCCACCGATTTCTATTAAATAATTTTGAATGTCTTTTCGTTCCAGAAATTCACCAATCACATCGACGCCATAGCCTTTTGCAATGGCATTAAAATCAATAAAAGACTCTTGTTCTTTCACTATTTTGCCATCCCTCATTCCCACGCGGTTAAAGCCAACGGAACGCATCAAACTGTCAATTTTTATACTATCGAGGTTCACAATTTTTCCTTCAGGGCCAAAATCCCAAGCGTTCACCATTTTTCCAATGGTAGGGTCAAAAGCGCCTTCGGTAAACCTGTAAATTTCTTTTGATTTGTTGAACACTTTGACGAAATGTTCATCTACTACCACATCTTCATTTCTATTGATCCTTGAAATATCTGAATCGTTTTGATAAGTGGACATTGAATTGTTAATCACTAAAAACAGGCTGTCAAACTGCTTTTGGTATTCTATATTGTCTTCTGAATAATATTTAACTGAATAGGTCGTGCCAAACACTTTGCCAACCAATTGAGTGTTTTTTGATTCTTTTTTACACGAAAAAATAGTAAAACCAATAAGTGCAATTAAGATGTATTTCATTTAGTTAAGGTTAGTATCAATGACTTGAATGCCATTGTATTCAATCAGGTATTCCTCATTCAGGTAAATTGGCAAATCTTCTCCGTTTGGATTTCCCAAACCAACGCCAGCGTATAAAACCTTGGCATCGTTTGTCCTTGCGTGATTTTTAAACGTTTCCATCCAAACAACATCATAATTATTGGGATTTTCAGGCAAAATAACAACACGTACAATCACAAAAAAATACTGTTTTGTTTTGTCCATGCATACAAATTGTGGATGCTTCTTCGGCTTGCTATTGATGGCAATAAACTCAAAACCGCGTTGCTCCAAATCCTTTCCGACATGGTTCATGGCAAGGTTGTGAAGTTCTTGTGCTGAAAGTGGTGTACTCATGATGCAAAAATACAAAATGGGTAAAGATTTTGGCTTGCGGAGAAATGATTATTTAAAACGAGCAATTTCAAATCAAAAGATGTATGTTGGATCAATTAGAAATGTCCTCTTAATAATCTGAACAGATTGTAAAATAACATTTGTATTTATTAGGGAAAATTGCCTAATTTTAAAAATTGACAATTTGCAACCATTTAATCAGCTAATTGACAATAGCTTGTATCAACCCAAACTACCAACCCAAACTTCTTCTGCTTAAAATTTGAGCCAGTTTACAATAGCTTTTAAATCAATTTATAGTTCTGTCTGTAATCTGACTTCATTTATTTAATTATTAAAACAAGTATTTTTTAACCTTTAAAAATTAAAATCTATGACATCCAAAACCGACAAATGGACCAAAGAAGAATTTCACATCTATATTTTGCTGATTTGTGCCAATGCAGATTCCCATGAAACCGAAGAAGAAATTGACATCATAAAAAGAAAAGTTTCTCAGGACACCTTTCAGAAAATCTATGAAGAATTTAAAGCAGATTCTGAAGATGACCGACTTGAAAAGGTAGATGACAATATCCATCTTCATCATTACACAACTATCGAATTGGCACAATTGCGAAGAGAAATGTATGAGATATTCTTTGCTGATTGCAATTTTAACATGATGGAGCGCAATCTTGACCGCATTTTTGATAACATTCTTTATTAACTTATTAGGACCCTAATCCTATTCACATTTATACTAATCATTAACCAACCACAAGAAACCATGGGAATATTTTGGGATTTATTACAGGAAGACGAATTAAAAAAACAACAAAAACAGGCCGACAGTCTCGTAGACCGCGTATTGCAGTTAGAAACTGAACTGGATGCAACTAAAATCTTACTTCGCAAAACACTTGAAGCACTTGAGAAACATGTCGAGATAGACATCGATGGCGACGGGAAGCTGGGTTCAGATTCCTAAAACAATGATAAATTTCTTTCGGCAAATTCGTCAAAATCTTTTGAATGAAGGAAAAACCAGTCGCTATTTAAAATATGCCATTGGAGAAATTATCCTGGTTGTCATTGGGATTTTAATTGCACTACAAATTAACAATTGGAATGAGCAACGTAAAAAATCAAATCAGGAAATAGTATTGATGGAGCAGCTTTTAGAAGATGCACAAGCTGATTCCCTTTTTTTTGTATCTAGAAAAGCACGAATGGTTGGTCAAGATTCAATCTATAAAATGGCACTACAGTTCAAAGCAACAGACACATTAAATAAAGAGAAAAAATATCTTTTTGAAAATAACAACAGTGAATTATTTTGGATCTATTCAGCCTATCAATCCAATTTAATAAACAATAACCCGAACGCCTATGACTTTATTTCTGATCAATCTTTAAAAACATTACTTCGTAACTATAATTCAAAATATGAGTATGTAGTTAAAGCGATAGAATTAAGCAATCGGTTAAATGAAAATTACGGTACCCTTTTAGATGTCAAATACTATCATGAGATCAACGCCCTAAAATTGAGTAAAGCTTTCAGTGAATTTAAAGTATTAATGGAAAAGCCAGATGTCATACCATATATTTCAAAATTTGAAGGTACTAATGAGAATGCATTGAAACAGATAAACGCAATGATAGAAGCCAATAGTCAATTGATAACAGATTTAAAACGGAAGTTAAAAAGCTATGATTAAATTCTTCCGAAAAATCCGTCAAACTCTGATTATGGAAAGCAAAACCTCCAAGTATTTCAACATATTAATAAAAATACTATGAAACCTATTTTATTTCTATTAACCTGCTTATTTAACGTCAGCATTTTTGGCCAAACCACGTTTACTGATGTGCAATTAAAAGAAGATTTGGATGTCATAAAGACGATTCTAGTAGAGTTATCACCCAATTACACGCTTCAAGACAAAGAAAAAGCAATTAAATACTTTGATGAACAGAGCGAAAAACTAAATGGGCAATCTATGGATGTCATTGGTTTTTTTAATTTTTTAACTAATCTCCAGTTCAATTCAAAACTGGATGGTCATGGACAATTAGAGCTGCCAGGACAAATTATTATTCCACTTATCAGCGAGAGAAAAGTGCTTCTTCCGTTTCCCATCGCCATAATCAATAAGGAAGTACTCGTGAATGACGAGGTTAGTGCGATACCATTTGGATCTAAAATCATTGCAATCGACGACGTACCAATGGATAAAATGTTAGCAGAATTTGTACCCAATAGTTCAGACTTTTCACTCAAATTATTAGAACCCATTTTTGACATTCGCTATATTATAGAATATGGCCCAAAAGAAGTATTCAATATTCAGTACCAAGCGCCCAACTCCGAAGTCATTCAATCAATTGCATTGCCAGGAATAAATTTTGAAGAACGAAAAGAGACATTTGATAATAGAATATATCCCATAAACAAGGAGACTCTAAAAAATGCTGTGTTCTCAAAACATCTTAAAAACGATGATAGTTATTATCTCAAGGTCAATTCTTTTGATTGGCAGGAAAAAAACAAAAATTCAAACTTTGAAAATTTTGAAAAAGAATTTGAGACTATTTTTAAGGACATAAAAAAGTCCAAACCAAAACACCTTATCATTGATTTAAGATTTAACAGTGGTGGTGAACTTACCATTCCAGGGTATTTATTTTCTTTTATAGCAAAAGAAAATTTCGAGCAAACTATCGCCGCCATTATCCCAGATTTCGATATTCCGCTACAGGATTTGCTGATTGAAATTGCTAAAAGGCCTGTAAAAAATAAAGATGACATAGGGCAATTCACTGACATATTAAAGAAGCTTTATATTCAAGACAATGAAGGCTATAAATATACTATCGTAGATAGTGAAAATTTCAAGCCTCAAAAAAATGCATTTCAAGGAAAAGTAACTTTGCTCGTTAGTGGAAGGACCTTTTCGGCTGCTGCATACTTTACTGCACTTTTTAAAAATTATAAGCGTGGAACTATTGTAGGTGAAACCGTTGGAGGTTCTCATCATGATGTCACAGCCGGTAACCTCCTAAAATATAGAACTCCAAATACTGGCATCGAAATTTCCATACCATTGCAAATAATTGAGTTTTCTGAAAAACTTCTCAAAAATATTCCCGAACAACACATCAAACCAGATCTAGAAGCAGATGCAAACACGAAATATAATAGTTTTTTGAAGAAAGAAGATTTTGATTTCAATCTATTAAAAATCAAATTTTGAGATGATTAAATTCTTTCGAAAAATACGATACAATCTTATGGAAACAGGAAAGACATCCAAGTACTTCAAATATGCCATCGGGGAAATTGCCCTTGTGGTGATCGGGATTTTGATTGCGGTACAAATCAATCAATGGAACACCGCACAAACCAATAAACAACAGGAACGCTTTTATCTTCAAAAATTAAAACAAAACATTCAGCAAGACACTTTTTATCTAAATATCCGAAAAGGTGATATTCGTAGAACATTACTGGCGTTGGACACTATAAAAATGCAAATGGATTCCCTCGAGCTTTCAGAATTTTCAAATCCAAGGCTCATAAGTTCACTGTTTGGAACTTTTCGGTTTTCACCACAAACTTCGACTTTTGACAATCTGACCTCAACTGGCAAACTTGATTTATTGAACAATGAAGCTTTGATAGATTCACTCTTTGTTTATTATAACAACCAAAATAATTATACCAAACAGCGCAACGAAAGTTTAGAGACCTATACAAGAACCAAAATAGGCCCCTATCTTATGGCATTTGACAAAATTGGCATTAATCCGGCAAACAAACCCGATAAGAAGCCCAGCGATTATGGAGATGATGTATTTATAAGGAATAGTGTGGACCTTAAGCATCTATGGCTCAACGGAATGTTAAGAGATTACGAAAGTGTTTATGGTCTCTCTAAAAACATATTGAAATTAATCGATGATTCGTTATGATAAAGCTGTTCAGGAATTTCCGACGAGATCTTCTTAATGAAGGCAAAACGTCCAAATATTTTAAGTACGCCATTGGAGAAATTATCCTCGTTGTCGTCGGAATTTTAATTGCGCTTCAAATCAATAATTGGAACGAAACGAGAAAAAACAGAACCAAAGAAAATGTATTGGTGAATCAGCTTATACAAGACCTAAACCAAACGGATTCCGATTTAAAGGAAATCAAAGCTTTTTTTCTGAACAGGGCTGATATGAGCATAGACATCTCCCATTCTTATTGGACAAAAAAACACCTTTCAGACACCTTGCTCTTTCACTTTAGCGATATCATGTCCTACAGAAGATACAATCCAATACTTGGCACGTCACTATCGCTCGTAAATTCGGGAAATATAGATTTAATTCAATCAAAAAATGTGCGCAAAGCAATAACCAATTATATAGAAAATATCAATGCTCACAAAGAAGATATTAAACGCTATGAAGAAAGTTATTATCGCCAGGGTGTGTATGATTTTAAATCTGAATTTGACGGTTACAGTCTTTTAGGAGCACGTTTAAAAGAAAAGATGATTGAGCGTTCCAGAAGTCGACTAAAATCTTATCCCGATTCAATCGAAGAGGTGCCTTTTCCTGTGGATATTGAAGACATCTATAAAAGTCGAAAAGCATACAATGCGATCCAGAGCTTAATTATCTCCCATCGCAACACCTATCTTGAATATTATCAAATTGAAAAGGAGACACAGGATTTGTTAAACTTATTAAACAGTGAAGGATACGAAAAAAATATCCTCGAGCATGCGAATAAAACGTCATTATAAGGTCAGAATATCAACAATAGCTTATCAAATGAGCGTGATATTTATGTATAGAGTCCTGATTAATGAAGATATCAACGGTGAATTGGCAAAATTTTTTTAGGTTCCATAATATATAAAAGTTTTAAATTTTATATTTTAGAGAGAAAATTTAATACTATGTCTCATCGTTTAGAAAAAGCCATCCAAAAACTCTACGTTGCCTTTCACAATGATCAACTGCATCCGGAATGTTGCCAACAATGTGCCGTCGGTAATATGTTGGACAATAAAGATGCTTGGAAACATTTAAGTGATGCGCACGGTTCGTTACATCTGAATTACCTCGGACTGGTGCACCAGAATCTGGGACGCAAGTTCAATGGCTATTCACCAATGGAATTGCTCCAAATTGAAGCGACATTTCTGAAAGGTTGTGGCTATTCTTTACCCTTGAATTATAAAGGTAAAAAACCAAAAAATCCTAAAAGCAAAGAGGTTTTATTTAACGGTCTGTGTGATACAGTCGCATTTTTGTGCAGACTAGATGATGTGGATAATGTCATGGATTATTCCAAATTATTTGAATTTGAAAATGACAAACCGCGATACAATTTGGGTAAAGTTATGGCATAAAAATACCCAACATTTTTGCGTTGGGTATTGTAAAATTTGCCTGAACTAAAAGTCTTTTCAAACTAAAAATTTATCCAAATGGCGATTAGCGCCTAACCTCCAAAGTCATCAAAACGGATGTGTTCATCTGGAATACCAAAATCTTCACCCATTTTCTGAACCGCCTGGTTCATCAATGGTGGTCCACAGAAATACAATTCGATATCTTCTGGTGATTCGTGATGATTTAGATAATTGTCAATCACACAATTGTGAATGAATCCTACGAAACCATCACCTGGAGCATCAATATTTTCTTTTACTTTCCAATTGTCTTCATCCATAGGTTCGGACAATGCCAAGTAGAATTTGAAATTAGGGAAATCGCGCTCCAATTCACGGAAATGTTCCAAATAGAACAATTCACGTTTAGAACGACCACCATACCAATAGGTCACTTTACGGCCTGTTTTTAAGGTTTTGAACAAATGATATAAGTGCGAACGCATTGGCGCCATACCTGCACCACCACCAACGTACAACATTTCTGATTCTGATTCGTTGATGAAAAATTCTCCGTAAGGTCCAGAAATAGTTACCTTATCGCCTTCTTTCTGATTGAAAATATAAGATGATGCAATACCAGGATTGACCTCCACCCATCCACCTTTGGCCCTGTCAAAAGGAGGGGTTGCAATACGTACATTCAACATGATTTCACGTCCTTCTGCTGGATAAGAGGCCATGGAATAGGCTCTTTCTACAGTTTCAGTGTTTTTCATCACCAATGGCCACAATTTAAACTTGTCCCATTCGGCTTGAAATTTATCTGGCGTTTCATGTTCTTCAGGATGGGCAGTAATGTCCATATCTTCAAATTTCACTTCACACGGAGGAATTTCGATCTGGATATAACCACCAGCTTTGTAACCCATATCGTCAGGGATTTCTACAACAAATTCCTTAATAAATGAAGCTACATTATAATTTCGAACCACTGTGGCTTCCCATTTCTTGATACCAAAAACTTCTTCAGGAATGGTAATTTCCATGTCCTGTTTCACTTTTACTTGACATGACAAACGTGCGCCATGTTTCAATTCGCTTCTTGTAAAGTGAGGTGTTTCTGTTGGAAGTGCTTCTCCTCCACCCGATAAAACGTGACACTCACATTGAATGCAAGTTCCACCTCCACCACAGGCAGACGGCAAGAATATTTTATTACTTCCCAAGGTAGAAAGTAATGTTCCACCTGAAGAAACTTCTATCGTCTTCTCACCATTAATGGTGATTTTTACTGGACCAGATGGTGACAATTTTTGTTTTACAAACAATAATAAGGTCACCAATAATAGCGTGATGACTAAAAAAGCTACTACGGTTGCAATTACGGTTCCTAATGTTCCTGCTGCTAATAACATCATCTTATTCGTTTACTTTAATGGGGTTCAACGTTTTGGTATCTTCTTTTTTAGTCTGCAATTGCGACAATTCTTTATCGCCTTCCTGTACTGTGGTCCCTTTGTTTACTTCTGGTTCATCACCACCTGTCAACATACCTCCAAAGCTCATAAATCCGATGGCCATTAGGCCAGTAATGATAAAGGTAATTCCCAAACCTCTCAAGGGTGGTGGCACATTTGAATATCTAATTTTTTCACGAATGGCTGCAATAGCTAGAATTGCCAAGAACCAACCAATTCCTGATGATACACCATAATTGAATGCCAAACCTAAACTAGCAATTTCACGGGATTGCATAAATAAAGAACCACCAAGAATGGCGCAGTTTACTGCAATCAAGGGTAAGAAGATCCCAAGTGAATTGTATAAGGAAGGTGAGAATTTCTCAACAACAATCTCCACCAATTGAACCATCGTTGCAATGGTGGCAATGAACATAATGAATGAAAGGAAGCTCAAATCATAGCTCGCATACTCTTCGCCCAACCATCTTAATGCACCTTCTTGTAGAATGTACTGATCCAAAAGCCAGTTTAAAGGAACGGTTATGGCCAATACGAAAATTACTGCTGCCCCAAGTCCAACAGCTGTGGCCACCTTTTTAGATACAGCAAGGTAAGAACACATTCCAAGGAAGGTCGCAAATACCATGTTATCTATAAATATCGATTTGAAAAATAATTCTACGTGTTCCATATATTTTAGTATTCAGTCGCAGTGGTCAGTATTCAGTTTCTGTGACTGGATACTGTGACTGCCGACTAATTTTTAGTCTTCTATTAAATCTTTATTTCTACTACGTTGTATCCATATAATAATTCCAACTACGATCAAAGCCATTGGTGAAAGCAACATAAATCCGTTGTTTTCATAACCTAATGCATACAGTCCGGATAATTCTCCTGGGATTGGATTGCCCAATATTGGAAAACCCAATAAGGTTCCTGATCCTAACAATTCCCTAAAGAAACCAACAATGATCAGAATCAATCCATATCCTGCAGCATTGCCAATACCATCCAAGAACGATCTCCATGGCCCATTTGCCAAAGCAAATGCTTCAAAACGCCCCATAATGATACAGTTGGTAATGATCAATCCGACGAATACAGATAATGTTTTACTTAATTCATAAGCAAAGGCTTTCAATACTTGATCCACAATGATTACCAGAGCTGCTACAACAACCAATTGAGTAATAATTCTAATTTTAGAAGGTATAATGTCCCGTATCAGCGAAATTACCACGTTGCCAACTCCCATTACAAACAATACGGATATCGACATTACAATCGATGCCTTTAATTCAGCAGTAATTGCCAATGCCGAACATATACCCAAAACCTGAATGGTAATTGGATTGTTATCTGCCAATGGATCTAATAATAACTTCCCGTCTTTTTTTGATAAAAGTCCCATATGTATGTTTAAAGTTTTTATGTTAAAGTACTTAAAGTGCCTAAAATGCGCTAAAGTGACTTACGTTTAAGATTTGTTTTTTTAATTTAATTTTTTAATTCCTTGTTAATTCTAATTCTCTCTCTGCGAATTACTCCTAATTGAGTGCATCTATATCATTAAGCCCTTCAGTACAATAGAGCCACTTTTAACTTGAAATACTTAAGGCACTTTAGACACTCCAAGTACTTAAGGCACTATTCCCCCTTCAATGATTTAAAATAAGGCACATACAATCTCAAATCGCTTCGAATCATGGCTGTAACACCATCGCCCGTAATTGTTGAACCTGCTATGGCATCTACCGCATTATCGGTTTTTCTATTATTTTTTGGGTCTGCATTTCCTTTTGCGACCACTATACCAACAAACTCGCCCGATTCGTCCAAAACATGCTCACCAATAAAATCGTCCATAAAGAAGCGTTCTTTGATATTGGCTCCCAATCCAGGTGTTTCACCTTTATGGTCAAAATATGCACCTTGAACTACCATATTTTCATCAAGACCAATATAGCCCCAGATAGCATCCCAAAGTCCCTTGCCATAAATTGGCACAACATAAATTGATTTTCCATCCTTTTCACCGACGAACACAGGTAATTTTCTTTCGTAACCTGCATCTTTTGCCATTGATTTTTCCTTTTTAACATCAATTAAAAAAGCTTCATCATTTTCCGTTACCTCATCGCCTTGAATCACTAATTGTTTGGTGATGTATTTGGAGAAGGCCTCTGGCGCTTTATCTGTAGAAATAAAAATAGCACTACTTCCCTCATTGTCATTGATTCCCATAGCATACAAAATATTTTGCTGCTTTTCCAATCGAACATTTTCCGTAATTGCTGGTTTTAGGGATGATGCCGTAAAGGCCAACAACGAGCCAACCACTACAACCATTCCTATAGCGAACAATATGGTATATACGTTTTTGTCTGTTTTATTTTCCATTTTTCAATTGTATATTTTTTTAAAGTTCATTAGGCACTTTTAACTTTTATTCGTTTCATCCGTTGCTTAACATTCCCCTGAATCACATAATGGTCAATGGTTGGAGCAAATACATTCATCAATAAAATTGCTAAAAACACACCTTCAGGATAGGCTGGGTTAAATACGCGAATCATGATTGAAATAAAACCGATTAAAAAGCCATAAATCCATTTTCCCTTGTTGGTTTGTGATGCAGTAACCGGGTCGGTGGCCATGTAAACAGCACCAAACAAAATACTACCAATAATAAGATGTTCCCAATATGGAACACTCATCAATCCGTAAAATTTACTGGATTCGGTGATCCATCCGGAATTGACAACACCATTAAAAATAAGCCCCATTGCCAACGCACCCACAAGAGTACTAAATATGATTCTCCAACTTCCTACTTTGGTGAAAATTAGGAATAAGGCACCAATTATAATCAAGACTTTTGAGGTTTCCCCAATAGATCCAGGGATAAACCCGAGAAACATATCCGATAGACTATACATTATTTCCTGACCTTGCGCATAGGCTCCCAAAACGGTTTCCCCTGAAATGGCATCCACATTCTGTCCTGCCGCAATCATTTGATCACGTTCCACTGCACCATGCACCCAAACCTTGTCTCCTGACATCCACGTTGGATAGGCGAAAAACAAGAACGCTCTAATGGTCAATGCTGGATTTAGGATATTCATACCCGTTCCTCCAAAAATTTCTTTGCCTATTACCACGCCAAAGGCTACGGCTACGGCCAACATCCACAATGGGATATCGATAGGGACAATCAATGGCACCAACATTCCGGTAACTAAATATCCTTCTTCAACTTCATGTTTTTTAATGATGGCAAAAAGGAATTCAATCCCAAGACCAACACCATAAGATACTATGACCAATGGCAATACTTTCCAAAGTCCGATGACCAAATTGTCCCAATTCCAAAATGTGGTATCAAAAAAACCAGTTGCACGACCAATGTCTCCCAATGCCAAATAATGCTGATATCCAGCATTGAACATTCCGAAAATAAGGCAAGGAACCAAGGCCATGATGACGATGTTCATTGTACGTTTTAAATCGTCTGCCACTTTGATGTGCGTACCATTGTGAGTGGTCTCATTTGGCAAATACAGAAACGTATGTAGTGCGTTGAACGCGGGTGCCATCTTGGTACCTTTATACTTTTCCTTTAAGCTGTGTAAACTATTCTTTAAGCCCATTTATAGTGTCAATTTTTTAATCTTTTTAATTGTAAATACTTTAGGCACTCAAAACTTTAAATACTTATTTTTTATCCAATTTCTTTCATCATCACGTCAAGACCTTTTCTAATGATTGCTTGATGTGGTTGTTTGGACACACAGATAAATTCTGTGAGCGCAAAATCTTCAGGGGCAACTTCATACATGCCCAAAGCTTCCATTTCGTCCAAATCTTGATACATACACGCCTTAAGGATTTGCAATGGATAAATGTCAAGTGGAAATACTTCCTCATAATTCCCGGTGAGCACAAAAGCTCTGTGTTCTCCGTTGGTATTGGTATTTAAATCGAATTTTTTATTAGGCGTCAACCAGGAAAATGTCAAAGCCCTTGATGTGGATATTTTATTGAAAACAGGTTTATTCCATCCGAAGAATTCATAATCATCGCCTTCTGGAATAATAGTGATTACATTAGAATAATAATCAAGGTAACCATCTGGTTTTACCTGTTTGCCAGAAAGTACATTCCCAGAAATGATACGGTCATTTGCATCTTTTTCAACACCATTGTCATAGACCATTGTGGCAACTTCACTGGCGATTTTGGTTACAAAATAACGCGGTTTTTTTACTGACGATCCAACCAAAGCCACGATGCGCTCTGCGTTGAACTTGCCAGTCAATAACAATTCGCCAATAATCACCAAGTCTTGTGCGGCAACCGTCCATACGACTTCGCCTTTATTCACCGGATTTATTTTATTAATTTGGGTTCCCACATTTCCTGCTGGATGTGGACCCGATACGTTGTGAAGAACAATGCCTGACAAACCTGCCAATGGTGAGTTGGTGTTTTTCGCAACACTAACATGTACCTTGCCATCTGTCAGTTTTCCAAGAGCGTTAACGGCTGCTTGCAATTCGGCTTCTTTGCCTGCCAAGACATAATCAAGATCAGCTGCCAAAGGCGCTGTAGCGTATCCTGAAATAAAAATAGCTTTGGGCTCACCATCAGTTTTTGCAATGACGTCATAAGGACGTTGTTTTATAAACGGCCAACAACCGGCTGCCAACAAATGCTTTTTTACAGCGTCACCATTTGCACCATCCAGATTAAATTTGCCATGCTCTGCATAGGATTGTTCTTTATCCGCCTGAATTTTAATGGATAAAACCTTTCGTCTATCGCCTCTGGAAATGTCCAGGATGACCCCAGAAACAGGGGATACAAATTTAACACTATCATCATTCTTGTCATAAAAAAGAGGTTCCCCAGCTTTTACGTTGGCACCTTTTTTAAGAATCAATTTAGGAATAACACCGTGGAAATCGTCAGGTCTAACGGTATAAAAGTTGCTGATAATGGCCTTTTCAGTGGTTTTTTCAGCAGCACCTATAAGTTTAATGTCGAGACCTTTGGTAATCTTAATGTCGTTTGACATATTATAAATCTATTTGTTACTAGTCGAGATAAAGGGATTCTTTAGATAAAAAAATCCGTGCAAATTTACTAAATATTACCCTAATTTAATTTTAAAAACGAGCACAACTTTTTTATTTATAATTATTCTAAATAATGATATTAACGCAAACGTTGTCGGGACATATTTGGGTAGTTTTCTTGTAAAATGCAATAGATTCTGAAAAGGAATTAATTTACTACCACCTCGATTCCAAAGTTTCTGCACTGTATACGATCTTTGCTATACGAAGGTTCATCCCAAGTATTTTTTCCTGGTGTCCAAAATAATTCAAAAAACTTTGAGTTTTTTCTTATTTGTGTTTGACCAACCAGGTCTTTCCTTAAAACCATGCGATTCATAATATTCCTGATCATAGAGAGATAACACAACAAATATTCCTTCTTTTGGAAACGCAATTTTGTAATCGGATATATCCACATATAGCAATTTTTGATTTTCCCTTTTTCCAACTGCAAGATCTTCCTTAAACAGTATATCCTTTGGCAAGGAAGTGATGGTATCGACAGTCATTAAATTTACTATAAAAAGAATGTATCTCGAATTAGGGTCATCAAATCCTTTTCTAGTTTCAAATACAATATTCTTAATAGAATGTGTCCCTTCTTTAAATTCATTTGGAACATACACTGCATTTTTCAAATTGTAGGGAAACAAAACATCCAGACTTTTCATAAAATATTCATTTGTTGCTTTTTCTGGAAGTTATAAATAGTGTTTTGGTTTTTCTTTGGCAGAAATAACAACCTCCTCAAGAAAATTTTCCTTTTTTTGCATAAAAATTTCATTCCCATCGATTAAAGCATTTTTTTCCATTTCTTTTGTTTGATACGATAAATGCTTTATTTTCAAAATTTTAAAGTTTGAGTTTAAGTCGATTTTAAAATTTCCAGTTGCCTAGATTGAGAATGGAGAGTGTATGGATAGTTTTTGGTAAAGTATGTTTTTCATGTTAAAGTCAAATAAATGCAAACCTAAAACATGAGCAAATGAGATCTTTTCAAATATCTTTAGGCACAAATTTTGTTATCTTTACAATTCTAATCCTTTTTCAATGGCATTAAGACTTTATTTTGTTTGCGCTTTTTACTTGTTTGCTACGTTTGCCGTTGCACAAGTTCAGGAAACCAACCCTCCCAATTATATAAAGACCATCACCTTTAAAGGCAGTCAGCAGGAAAGCCAATTGCCAATCTTACGCCTTGGTGAACCTCTATTTTTGGAGTTTGATGCACTCAATGGCATGGAGGAAGATTTCTATTACGTCATCGAACATTTTAATTTTGACTGGACACCTTCACCACTGGTGAAATCGGAATATTTAAGTGGTTTTGATAACCAGCGTATTCGGGATTATGAAAACAGTTTCAATACATATCAAATCTATTCGCATTATACTTTAAGGATCCCTAACGACCAAACACGTGGCATCCTTAAAACTGGCAATTACATTATCTCCATCTGGAACGATGATGACATAATGGTGTTTTCGAGAAAATTTATGGTTTATGAAGAAGCGGTTGCCGTTGGTGTGAGCATCAAGCGGTCAAGGGATGTATCATTGATCGAAGAAAAACACACGGTTGATTTTGTGATTGCCAACAACAGTTTTAACTTCAACAATCCCATGGAAACGGTCAAAACCCTAGTGATTCAAAACAACAACCTCAACACTGCCATTTCAGATTTAAAACCACAGTACGTCCTTGGCAATGAACTGACCTATAGATATGTTTCCGAGTCCAGCTTTTGGGCCGGCAATGAGTATCTCTATTTTGAAAACAAAGATGTACGTGCTGCCAACGTGGGCGTGCAATTTATCGATCTCAAGGAAATTTATCACAACTATCTGTTTGTCAATGGCATTCGTGCCAATCGTCCGTATACTTATTTTCCGGATATCAATGGTAATTTCGTCATCACAGCAGTCGATAGGACCAACGTGTCAATTGAAGCCGATTACACCATGATTCATTTTGCATTGCAACATCCGCTATTAAAATCAGGACAGCGGCTCTATGTGTATGGTAATTATAACAATTATGCATTAGCTAGCGAAAATGAAATGTTTTTAAATGAAGAAACAGGATTATACGAATCTGCCTTTAGAATGAAACAAGGCTTTTACAACTACAAATATGTCTTGACAGAAAGTAACGGCGCACTCAACGAAGGTGCTGTGAGTGGTAATTTCTGGCAAACCGAAAACAATTATAAGGTACTCGTCTATTATAAGGATTTGGGAGCACGCTACGACCGATTGATTGGTATAGGGGAAGCAAATTCGGTAAATATTTCCAATTAGAATTTTAAACAGGTTGCGGGGCTTAAAGCAAATCACCATTACAAAATTGAATCCATGACTGAAGATTTAAAGCTGTTCAACGAACTTGTTGAATTGCTCTTGAAAGAAGAACAAAAACATCCTGTTGCCACGCCCATTGACACCGATAAATTGTATCAAACCCTCGATCTTCATTTGAATGATGGCCCATTGATGGCTGATGCTTTAAAGGAACTCTTGTCACAGCTCATCAAAACCACACCAAAAACGGCTTCGACCTCTTTTTTTAACCAACTTTTTGGCGGACGCTTAAGTCCCGCCACATTGGGAGATTTATTGGCGGTAATGCTCAATAATAGCATGTATACCTACAAAGTGGCAGGACCACAAGTGGGCATCGAAAAAACCATACTCCATAAAATCTGTGACATGATTGGCTATGGAAAAAATAGCAACGGCACCATTGCGCCTGGTGGCTCCATGAGCAATTATATGGCGATGGTGATGGCGCGCGATAGGTTTGACAGCAGCATTAGAGACAAAGGGGTTCACAAAACAATGACGCTCTACACGTCTGATGCTTCACATTATTCCATTTCAAAAAATGCCTCGTTTATGGGTATTGGACGTGATCAAGTCCGGTTCGTAAAAACGAATGATAGAGGCGAAATGAGTTCTGAATATCTTGAAACACTGATAAAAATTGATTTAGCAAAAGGTTTTTCTCCATTTTTTGTAAATGCGACTGCTGGCACCACTGTTCTGGGTGCATTTGACGACCTAATCAGCATCAGTGACGTATGCAAAACCTACAATCTATGGCTGCATGTAGATGGCGCCTATTGTGGTTCGGTTATATTTAGTAAGACCTATCAACATTTGGTCAATGGGATAGAACTCACAGATTCCTTTAGCATAAATGCCCACAAAATGCTGGGCACTCCTCTAACCTGCTCCATTATCGTGGTACAGGATGAGAAATACCTATATCAATCTTTTGGCAATGATGCCGAGTATTTATATCAAACCGATGATGATGAATTTAATCTTGGCAAAACGTCATTGCAATGTGGCCGTCGAAATGATGCCTTAAAATTATGGACACTTTGGAAATCGGTTGGCACAATTGGTTTGGAAAAAATTGTGGATCGACAATTTCAATTGGCTAAAGTGGCTAGAAATTATATCAATAACCATCCGGATTATACCTTGTATAGTTTTGAGGACTCCATTTCGGTATGTTTCAATTACAAAAACATCCCTGCAAAGGCATTGTGCACCTTGCTCTATCAGCATTCTGAATTGATGGTGGGTTATGGCACTTTCAACGACAACGAATTTGTAAGGTTGGTGACCATCAATACATCCATCAAAGAACAAGACATTCTTAATTTTTTCAGAACAATTGAAACATTTGTTTCCAACCTAAATTTGGGATAAATACTACCGTTAAACTTCAAAAAGTGTTAAAAAACGAATATTAAGAAAAGAAGTGCAGAAAAGTCTCAAAAAAATTTTATATTTATAAAAATTCGCTACATCCTCATATGGTACAACAGGTTACAAGTGGTATTAAAATTTCCGTTGAAACAACTTTTGAAGGCACATTTTATAAAAACTATAAAGTGCACTTTGCATTTGGATACAAGGTTACCATTGAAAATCAAAGCAAGGATTCAGTACAGTTAAACTCCCGCCATTGGCAAATTTTGGATGCCCTTAATAACAACGAAACTATTGAAGGCGAAGGTGTTATTGGCAAAAAGCCAGTATTAAAGCCTGGCGAGACTCATACTTACACATCTGGATGTCTTTTAACATCCCCTTTTGGAGCCATGACAGGCCATTATAATATGGTAAATTTTACCAATACCAATAAGTTTAAGGTGTATATCCCAACCTTTAAGTTGAGTGCACCATTTGCCCTGAATTGATCAATCTTCCATCTTCTTTATAAAATCAAACCGATACACAGTGCCTGTTTGTTTGATATGAAAAAAACTGCAATTGGAATAGGGAATGAATTCATAAGGCTCATCAATTCTAAAACCCAATTCGGAGATTTTATAAATTCCATCGACATCTATATGGCCATAAGGCGATGTCCTTTTAAAACGATACTGTTCATGATGTCCCAAATCGTGGATTTCAAACCAAGCGCCTGCGCCGATTCCAGATAACCATTGTGCATTTTCGTGATGTGACCCATTAGTTTTGGGCTTTAAATTACCGATAAAACTTGGTTGATGATGTTTAAGGGTGTCCAAAAACATTCTGCGATTTTCTCGATGCTTCGTGGATTTGAACGGTTTGATAGTGCCCTCTTCAGAAACTTGAAACACGAGTTCTTGGGTATTGGCAATCAGCACATTTCCGAGAGTACTTGGGGTAAACCATTTTGACGCTTTCAGTTGTTTCACAATACGATCATCGGTCACACTGGCAATTAAAGTATCGGTCACAAAACGGGCGCAATTGCTGGCATCCTTTTTAAAAACAGCATATTTGATAAATCCCTTTTGTTGCATATTCGTTATATATGTGCTTGCCTTTTGATAATCAATACATTCACAAACGGAAGCGATCATGGTACCTTCACCGTGAGTCAATTTGGGATGGGTGGACAAAAACTTTAAAATCTCTTCCAAATTTTTGATGGTTCCATCATTTATAGTTGCTTCAATGGGAAAATCGAGTTCATGATCGGTAACCTTTCCTCTCACCCTTCCATGTGGTTCGGTAGTCATATAGCGACCGAAGTCGTAGTAATCTAAAATGCCGCTGCTTTTGTCAATAAGAACTAAAGCGGCATGTCCTGCACGTACATAGTTTTTCTTTCCTATACCAACAAACCTCAACATTGGGGAATACCATTCCTTGGGAACCCTGACAATGGTTTCTGGATATGCGAGCGTGAGAATAATTCCTGTATTCGTCATGGATAACATTTACAGATGAAGAGTCTATAAAATACCTCTGCAACTTACAAAAAAGAAGTGGTACTTTAACTCGCATTTAATAGCATTCACGCTTTAAAACGATCTAAATTTTGTACCTTTGCATCTCAAAAAATCATCCCGTCGCATTGGGATCAAAAAATAAAATACACATGGGAAAAGGATTTTTCAACGTACCAATAGCTTTAAACGAACCAGTAAAATCATACGCTCCGGGCTCACCAGAACGTGAAGCGGTTGCCGCAGAGTATGCCAAAATGTTTAGGAGCAAAATAGATGTGCCTTTGTACATCAATGGGAAGGATGTAAAAACCAATAAAACCAACACAATTTCACCTCCACACGATCACAAGCACGTTGTTGGCACCTATCATTTAGCAGAAAAAACACATGTTGAAGAAGCCATTTCCACAGCGCTTGAAGCAAGAAAGAACTGGTCGCAAATGCCATGGGAACAACGTGCCGGTATTTTTTTAAAAGCTGCCGAATTGATTGCTGGTCCGTATAGGGCCAAAATCAATGCTGCAACGATGATTGCGCAATCCAAAAACATTCACCAGGCAGAGATTGATGCCGCTTGTGAGCTGATTGATTTCTTGAGATTTAATGTTCAGTTTATGACTGAAATATACATCGATCAACCAAAAAGCACCAGTGATGCATGGAACCGTATTGAATACCGTCCGTTGGAAGGATTTACCTATGCCATTACGCCGTTTAACTTTACTGCCATTGCCGGGAATTTACCTTCTTGTATGGCCTTAATGGGCAATGTGGTAATATGGAAACCAAGTGACAGCCAAATATTTTCTGCAAAAGTGATTATGGATGTTTTTGAAGAAGCAGGTGTTCCTCCAGGAGTTATAAATGTAGTTTTTGGTGATCCAAAAATGATAACCGATGTGATTTTGGCAAGTCCAGATTTTTCAGGATTGCATTTTACAGGGTCTACAGACATTTTCAAAAAACTGTGGAAACAAATCGGAAACAACATCGACACGTACAAAACATATCCACGTATTGTTGGAGAAACAGGTGGAAAAGATTTCATCGTAGCACATAAAACGGCTAATGCAAAGCAAGTCGCAACAGCAATTGTAAGAGGTGCATTTGAGTTCCAAGGACAGAAATGTAGCGCTGCTTCAAGAGCATACATTCCTAAAAGTATGTGGAAAGAGGTTCAGAAATTTGTGATAGCGGATGTCAAATCCTTTAAAATGGGTTCTCCTGAAGATATGGGCAATTTCATTACGGCTGTCATTCATGAAGGGTCTTTTAACAAACTTGCCAAATACATTGATCAGGCTAAAAAGGATAAAGATGCTGAAATCATTGTTGGCGGAAATTATGACAAATCCAAAGGTTA
Organism: Aquaticitalea sp.; assembly: GCA_041751535.1. GTDB lineage: Bacteria > Bacteroidota > Bacteroidia > Flavobacteriales > Flavobacteriaceae > JBPOFM01. Next base: position 26,211 of record JBGSXJ010000042.1, on the reverse strand, counting down.
TTTTATTGAGCCAACTGTAATTTTAACCACCAATCCAAAGTATGAAACCATGTCCACGGAGCTTTTTGGACCGATCATGACCATCTATGTGTATGACGACAAGGAGTACAGCAAAACGTTAAAATTGGTAGATGAAACAAGTGAATATGCTTTAACCGGTGCCATTATAGCAACCGATAGATATGCGATTGAAGAAGCAACCAAAGCACTTCAAAATAGCGCTGGAAACTTTTATATCAATGACAAACCAACAGGTGCCGTTGTGGGTCAACAACCGTTTGGTGGCGCCCGAGCATCCGGAACCAATGATAAAGCTGGTAGTGCGCAAAACCTATTGCGTTGGGTTTCGCCAAGAATGATTAAGGAAACTTTTGTAACACCATCTGATTATCGCTATCCTTTTTTAGGCGAATAGCCATTTAATCCCAAAAATTTAAAACCTTTAAACAGAAGTTTGTTTAAAGGTTTTTTTGTTTAAGTTCTCCATTTATTTTGAACGTTCATCTTCAGAAAATCGGTATCATCTAAATCTGAATACTACTTATAAATGCTTTAGCCTTTGTATTTTATTGGCAAATGCACTACTTGTTTTGTGTCGAAAAAATCTTCTTTAAAGTAATCACTCAAGTTATAAAGCGTCACATTTCGATACACTTGCAACTCTTCCGACAAGTCGCCACCTTTCAGATATAGAATGCCGTTTTTAAGATCGTGTAGTTGTTTTTTCCTTATTTTACCTTTTACCCAACCCACAAATGTTGGCATCACGGTGACTGCCCTACTTACAATAAAATCAAATTCCCCTTTGATATCTTCTGCCCTTCCGTGTGTTGTTTTTACATTTGTTAGACCCAAAGCAGCTGCAACACCATCGACGACTTTCAATTTTTTACCAATACTATCCACTAAATGAAATTGTGTTTCAGGAAACAGAATGGCCAAAGGAATGCCTGGGAAACCGCCACCAGTACCGACGTCCAAAACCTTTGATTTTGGTTTAAAGGAAATGACCTTGGCAATACCCAGTGAATGCAGCACATGACGTAAATACAACTCTTCGATATCCTTGCGCGACACCACATTGATCTTTGCATTCCAATCGCGATACAGCTCCTCCAATTGATTGAATTGATGCAGTTGCTTTTCAGATAAATCAGGAAAATATTGTTGGAGTAAGGTCATTGAGTTTGAATTTTGAACAAAAGTATGTAATTTTATGTAGATTTATTTAGGATAAACTTATCATAACCGCGTTATATATTGATTATCTTTGCAAAGTAAAAATTATGCCCTAATGGCTTCCGTATAAAATATTTAAGTAAAATGACACAAGAAACCTTATCCTTCTCCAGGAACGACTCAACTAAATTCTTCAGAACACTCAACAAACGCGTAAACGATTATTTTAAGGATAATAATATAGAGCGAACGGGCAACTGGAAAATTTGGGTCAAAACAATCGTCATGTTCTCACTTTTTTTAGCACCTTATTTTTTAATACTAACACTTGATTTACCAACTTGGGCAATGGTGCTTTTGACCGTTGTGATGGGAATTGGGATGGCTGGTGTGGGCATGAACGTGATGCACGATGGCAATCACGGGTCGTTTTCCAATAAGGAGTGGATCAACCGTTTGATGGGAAGCAGCATTTATATTTTGGCAGGCAATGTCTATAACTGGAAAGTTCAGCACAATGTGTTGCACCATACCTACACCAACATACATGGACATGATGAAGATTTGGAAGCGGGCCGCATTTTACGTTTTTCTAAACATGCCGAATGGCGCAGCCACCACAGATTTCAACATTATTATTCGCTATTATTATATGGTTTATTGACCATTAATTGGGCCATCACCACCGATTTTTTACAAATGAAACGTTATTTGAAGCGGAAATTATCTTACGGTAAATTTCCAAATCCGGCTACAGAATGGAGCAAATTGGTTATTTCAAAAATTATTTATGTGTCCATCTGGATTGTATTACCAATTGTATTGACGGATATCGCTTGGTGGAAATTATTGATTGGCTTCTTCTTGATGCATTACGTTGCAGGCGTTATTCTGAGCGTTGTATTTCAAATGGCTCACGTTATGGACGAGGCAGACATGCCTTTGCCTGAAGAAAACGGTACCATGAAAAATACTTGGGCCATTCACCAATTGCAAACAACAGTTAATTTTGGTACAAAAAATAAAATTGTCAATTGGTTTACCGGTGGCTTGAACCATCAAGTGGAACACCATATTTTTCCACATATAAGCCATGTTCATTACACTAGGATTTCTAAAATTGTTAGGGAAACTGCCAAAGAATTCGATTTACCATACAAGGAATATGAAACAACTCGAAAAGCGATCGCGGCACATTTCAGATTCTTAAAGGAAATGGGAATGAAACCCGCTCTACAAGCATAATTACTTCTAAATGAACCAACTATCCGATAGAGTTTTAGGCATGTCCACATCCGCCACCTTGGCAATGGCTGCAAAAACGAGAGAACTTAAAGCAGAAGGCAAAGATATTATTGGTTTGAGTTTGGGTGAACCAGATTTTAATACACCCGATTTTATTAAGGATGCCGCCAAACAAGCTATTGACGACAATTACAGCACCTATTCGCCTGTGGATGGTTATGTGGAATTGAAGCAAGCCATCATCACCAAATTCAACCGTGATAACAACCTGTCGTATAAACCTTCCCAAATTGTAGTTTCTACTGGAGCCAAACAATCCTTGGCAAATATAGCCGCAGTACTCATCAATAAAGGTGATGAAGTTATTTTACCATGCCCATATTGGGTCAGTTACAGTGATATTGTAAAGTTGAATGAAGGCATTCCTGTGGAAGTTCAAACGTCTATTGAAAATGACTTCAAATTGACAGCAACGCAATTGGAAGCTGCCATTACACCAAAAACGAAGATGATTTGGTACAGCTCGCCTTGCAACCCGAGCGGATCTGTTTACAGTAAAGAAGAATTACGGGCTTTGGCTGATGTTTTGCAAAAATATCCCAATATTATTGTAGTTTCTGATGAAATTTATGAGCACATCAACTTTGTTGGCGATCATGCAAGTATGGCACAATTTGACGATATGTTTGAAAGAACAGTAACCGTCAATGGTGTTTCGAAAGCTTTTGCAATGACGGGCTGGAGAATTGGTTACATAGGAGCTCCGGAATACATAGCAAAGGCTTGTACAAAAATGCAGGGCCAAATTACAAGTGGCGCCAATAGCATCGCGCAACGCGCTACGATTACTGCATTAAATGAATCCCCTTCGCGTATTCAATTTATGGTGGATACTTTCAAAACGAGGCGGGACCTGATCCTTTCACTATTGAATGAAATAGATACCTTCAAAAACAACGTGCCAGAAGGCGCTTTTTATGTATTCCCAGATATTTCCTACTATTTTGGTAAAACACTTCGTGGTCATGTCATCAAGAATGCAACTGATTTTTCCTTGTATTTATTGGAAGAAGCATTGGTCGCAACCGTAACAGGTGAAGCATTTGGAAACCCCAATTGCATCAGGCTGTCTTATGCAGCTTCGGAAGCACAAATTACGGAAGCCGTCCTTCGGATAAAGAAATCATTAAGTTAACATAAAAGCCACTAAAATTAGTGGCTTTCATTTTTAATATAAAATGAGCATTATTAGCAAAACCACAATGATGGTGAATACTACAGCTCGCTTCCACTGTAGTTGTTTGTGTTCCTTTTGTAAACGCTCCCTAATGTTTTTTAACACTTCTGGAGTGACTTCTGGAAAATCAAATTCCGCTTTTTCCCCTGTACCGTAACCACCAGCATTTTGTTTGTCAAATTGCGTTCGTTTTTTACGGCTACTATTGTTTTTTAATGACGTTATCATCGCCATCATTGCGCCTTCTCCTCCCATGATTTCTAGTTTTTGATTAAAAAAATGATATGAAAGATCCACCCAACAAAATGTTTATTGTTGAAACAGGATAAGTATGTTATAAAAGATGAATTTGAGACGTGCTCAAGAACGATCAGTTAATGGTTCAAAAGAAAAGCTGCTTTTAATAATAAGTAGATATTCTGAATAAAATGTTACAATTAGCGATTCCTCCAGAAGAATGGCGTCAACAAAATCAGGACTGTAAACAATTCCAAACGGCCAATCAACATTAAAAAGGATGCCCACCATTGCGCCAAAAGCGGCAAGGCGGCATAATTGTTAACCGGACCAAAATTGCCCAGTGCCGGACCAATATTCCCTAGGCTGGCTGCCGATAATCCGATGGAAGATTCAAAATCAATTTCAAACATGGAGAATACCAATGCACCAATGATAAAGGACAACATATATAGTATGAAAAATCCTAGAATATTAAAAACAATCTCTCCCGAAATGGCTTTGGAATTGTATCGTACTGGCAAAATAGCATTGGGATGCAAAGCACGCTTAAATTCAAGAAAACCGTTTTTTATCAAGATCAAGTGACGCATCACTTTCACACCACCTGCCGTACTTCCTGCAGAACCGCCTAGAAACATGATCCCAAAGAAAAAGACAACCAAAAATGGTGACCAGAGCGTATAATCCGCAGAAATAAAACCTGTAGTAGTCACTATAGTCAGCACCTGAAACAATCCATGTCTAAAGGACGCTTCCGCTTTTCCCCAAATTTGAGGATGCTCGAGTGACGATATTGAAAAATCTCCCCTAAAATAAATGATCAGCGCCACGATAATGGTAAATGAGGCAATAAACCGAAAATACCACTGAAACTCTTCATCACCAAGTGCTTTTTGAACCCTGCCTTTAAAAGCATAATAACTCAAAACAAAATTGGTTCCTGCCAAAAACATGAAAACAATGACAATGTATTGTATCATCGGTTTATCATTCCAATGTGCAAGACTGGCATTTTTGGTAGAAAACCCTCCAGTTGACAAGGTACTCATAGAGTGATTGATGGCATCAAAAAAAGACATTCCTGCTACCTGCAACAAAATGGTTTCGGCAACGGTGTATCCGAAATAAATCAACCAAAGACGCTTTGCGGTATCCGTGATACGTGGATGTAATTTATCGGCACTCGGACCTGGTGCTTCCGCAGCAAATAATTGCATACCACCAATACCCAACAACGGTAAAATAGCGATTGCCAGCACAATGATTCCCATACCACCGATCCAGTGGGTTGTGCTTCTCCAGAACAGTACACCTTTTGGAATGACCTCAATATCATTTAAAATCGTAGCCCCAGTAGTTGTATATCCCGACATGGTTTCAAAAAACGCACTTGTAAAAGAAGGAATGGCATTGGTTACCATATATGGAATAAGACCTGATAATGCCATAACGACCCAGCCAAAAGTCACCACGAGATAGCCTTCCCGCTTGTTCATGGATTTGCTGTGCTTTTTAGTAAGCAACATGGCAATGGCACCAAGAATCAATACTGCAATGCCCGAAGTAAAAAGCTCTAAGGTGACGCCGTCGTTATATATAAGGCTGACCAATGTGGACAACAACATAAATCCTCCATTGAACAATAATAAAAGCCCAAAAAAATGAAATATGATTTTGAAGTTGAATTTGGCCATGTGTTAAAAGAAAAACTTTTCTACTTCGGTGATGGATCTTGGCAAACAGCAAACCACAACGCGATCTCCAGCTTCAATCTTAAAACTTCCCAGTGGAATCATTCCAATGCCATTTCTAATGACACCTCCAATGATGGCAGAACGGGGAAAATCAAGTTCTTTTATCATCTTGTTGGTAATTTTAGATTTTGTCTTGACCTTGAATTCCAGTAACTCGGCATTCATATTGTTCAGCTTGGTCATGGCGACTACTTCACCTTTGCGTATGTATCTAAAAATGTTGTTGGCTGCAAGAAGTTTTTTATTGATCAAGGTATCGATTCCAATGGATTGGGAAAGTTGATAATAATCCATATTCTCAACCAATGCAATCGTTTTTTTAACACCTTTTGATTTTGCCACCAAACAGGACATGATATTGGTTTCAGAATTTCCTGTGACAGCTATAAAAGCATCCATATTGCTTATATTCTCTTCATCTAGCAATTCTGCATTCCGGCCATCTCCGTTTATGATCAAAGCATTTGGAAGTTCATCGGCCAATTCAAAAGCGACCTCCTTATTACTTTCAACAAGTTTGACGTTGAATTTACTTCTACATAAATCCTTGGCTGTTTTCATACCAATTTTGCTTCCGCCCAAAATCATCACATTTTTAATGTCCACCCTAACCCTTCCAGATAATTCGAACAGTTCTTCATCGCCTCCTTTTGAAGTAATGAAAACGACTTTATCACCTTCCTTAAACTGGGTATCACCACGAGGTATGATGGTATATTGTGTGCCAAAACGCTGAATTGCGATGGGTACAAAATGAAGTTCCGGAAATACTTGAGCAGCTTCCTTTACAGTTTTCTCTACAAACGTCGCCGTCCGAGACAGTCTTAAACTCAACATGTTCAGAGCGCCTTCTTCAAACTCATAACTGTCGTTAAACCCATACTGATTTAATAGCAATTCTATCTCTGCTGCTGCCAATGCTTCTGGAGAAATTAACTCGTCGATTCCAAATTTAGAAAAACCGACCATTTCCTTGTGATCGATAAATTCGGTATTGGAAATCCTGGCAATCGTACGTCGTGCACCAAGTTGTTTGGCAAGCACACAGGCAGTAATATTAGTGGTTTCTGATGAGGTAACTGCAATAAACAAATCGGAAGAATCGACTTTGGCATCTTGCAACACCGCAATGGATGTCGCGTCGCCTTTAATGACCCGAATATCTAAATGGTCAATGGCATAGACAAGATTTTCCTTTTTCACGTCGAGCAAAGTAATTTCCTGCGATTCGTAGGATAGTAATTTTGCTAAATGGAATCCAACTTCACCAGCACCTGCAATGATTATTTTCATTCGTATGAGTATTCAAAAAAACAAACAAATATACTATATTTTTAAAAGAGCATTGTAAATCAATGCTTTTAAAATAGCTACAGGTATTTATTTAAGATATCAGATGTATTCTCTTTAAAATGTTTGAGGATATTTTACTTTCTATAGCTTCCCTTAGTATAAAAACAATAAATACAAACGGATGAAAACTAAACCTTTATTATATCTTTGTCAAAAAAATTAGGAATGTCCGAAAAAGTAACCCCTTACAAGGATAGTGATTTAAATAAAAAACAGCAGGTCACTCAAATGTTTGACACCATTTCAAAAGAATACGACGGACTCAACCGTGTGATTTCCTTTGGAATTGATGTTAAATGGCGGAAAAAAGTGGTTGATATCGTGGCTCAACACCAACCAAAGAATGTTTTGGACATTGCTACAGGAACTGGAGATTTGGCTATAAGTTTAGCTAAAACAAGTGCAGAGGAAATTATTGGTCTGGACATCAGTCCAGGAATGCTAGACGTAGGCAGAAAAAAAATTAATGACAAGAATCTCGATTCGAAAATAAAAATGGTGGTTGGTGATTCTGAAAATTTACCTTTTGAAAACGATAGCTTTGATGCCATTACTGTAGCATTCGGCGTTCGAAATTTTGAAAATCTGGAAAAAGGCTTGGCGGAAATTCACAGAGTGCTCAAACCTAATGGGGTTTTTGTAATTTTGGAAACTTCCGTTCCGACAAAAACAATTTATAAGCAGGGTTATTCTTTTTACACCAAGTTCATTTTGCCTACGATCGGTAAAGTGTTTTCAAAGGATCAATCTGCCTATTCCTATTTATGCGAATCGGCTTCAAAATTTCCTTATGGCGAAGCCTTAAACAATATTTTGAGACAAATTGGGTTTATTAATGTCGAAGACATGCCTCAAACATTTGGTGTGGCAACCATATACAAAGCATCGAAGTAATTTATGAAAAAAATAATCATCGGTTTTATATTTGTTTTTTTAGGTCACACAGCATCTGCGCAGTGGTTTTCTAAAGAAAAGATTCAGAATGATGCCAACGGCGGCAAAGGAACAATGGACAAAAACCTTCTTAATTGGGGTTATTTTTTTGGTCTGAACAGCTATGATTTTAAGTTTGAATACGAACAAGATCAAAAGGATATTTTAGTGGAAACCAGTTTGGGATTCAATGTTGGTCTAATCGGCGATGTACGTATCAATGATTACCTTAATGTGCGTTTTGAACCTGGTTTGTATATCACCCAGCGTGATCTTCAGTACGATCCCAGTTATTTTAATGGTATGGAATTTACCGACGCTGATTTATTCAGAGAAGTAAAGTCGACCTATATCCATTTGCCATTGCTCCTAAAAGTTTCGACCAAACGCGTGAATAACATAAAACCGTTTATCGTTGGTGGATTCTCTACTGCCTTGAATCTTTCGAGTAATGAAGAAAATCCGGACGATAACAGTGCAGGTCAATTTAGATCCAAAAAAGGTATGCTGTTTTATGAACTGGGCTTTGGTATTGATTTTTACCTCTTTTATTTTAAGTTTACGCCATCCATACGCGGTGTTTTTGCCTTAAATGATGAAGTGATTCGAGACGTGGATCCGAATAGTCCGTGGACTTCGAATATAGCCAGCATGAAAACGAGAGGTGTATTTGTTAATTTTACGTTTCAGTAGACCGACGGGTAAATTCACTCAATAAAATAGCGGTTGCTGTGGCAACATTCAAACTTTCCGTGTTTTGTAACTTCCCGAAACGTGGAATGCTTATCTTTTTATCAATGAGAGCTTCAATTTGAGGCGAAATCCCATTGGCTTCATTTCCCATAACCAATATGCCTTGTGACGGCAAAATATGATTATAGACCGTATCACCTTCCATAAAAGCACCAAATTTTGGCACATCTGCAGTTTTTAAAAACGTTTCCAATTCCATATAATGGATGTTAACTCTCGTCAACGATCCCATGGTTGCTTGTACCACTTTTGGATTGTAACAATCGACTGTTTCTTCGCTGCACACCAAATGCTCTACGCCAAACCAATCGCAAAGCCTGATAATGGTTCCTAAATTACCCGGATCGCGGACGGCATCCAAGGCAAGTATTAATTTGGAGTCATTCACTCTTTGGTTTTTTGGCATTTTGAAAAGAGCCAATGCGACATTTGGAGTCGTGAGACCGCTTATTTTTTTTAATTCTGCCTCTGTTACTTGTGTGAAATGTGCAGCATCCACTTCAAAAGATTTGGATGTTGCGTATAAATGAGAGAGTTCCATTGACGAATTCAAAAACTCTTCAATACCTTTTTTTCCTTCGACCACAAACAACTGATGTTGGCTTCTGAATTTTTTTTGGGATAAACTGGTAATTAATTTTATTTGGCTCTTTGTAAGCATCAAAATGTATTTACTTTTGCTGTGATTTTAAATGTATTCCAATACGATTATTTACGGACTAATTTTTGTTAGCTATAACAATCGCAAAAGAGTAAATTTGAACTCAAAATAACAATAATTCCTCTGGTGTTGAAACACGGTCTTACAAAAATATCATTAATTACGTTAACCATCCTAGTTTTTACATCTTGTAATACTATAAAACGTGTTAAGGAAGATCAGCACTTATTGACAAAGAACACGGTTTATATCGACGACAAAAAGACGAATAGTGAAGTTATCAATAACTTAATCTACCAACGACCGAATGGATCACTCTTGGGATTTCCATTGCGATTGCATCTTTATAACCTTGCACGTCCTAATATTGATTCCATTCTCAATGAAAAATACCGCAATCCAGAAAATCCAAAAACAGGTCTTAAAAATCTGTTGTCATTAAAGCAATATGAGGCATATGTTCAATCGAAAAAGAACATTAATAGTTGGTGGAGAACAACAGGTGAAGCTCCCGTAATAGTAAAAGAAGAGCAAGCTGAAAAATCAAAAACCCTATTGCGCAAATACCATTTTAGTAAAGGTTGGTTTAGTGCTGAATCTTCTTATCAAATCAATAAAACCGATAAGCAAAAAGCTACAGTTGAATATTTTGTAAATCTTGGAACTCCTTATGTCCTTGATTCTCTCAATGCGAAAATTAGCACACCAAGTATTGACAGTCTGTATCGACAAAATTTAAAAAAAGGTTCTTTGATAAAAAGTGGCCAACAGTATGATGACACAAATTATGGTGCCGAACGTTCGCGCCTTTCTACAGAATTACGAAATTTAGGTTATTATCATTTTGGTCAGGACTACATCAGTTTTGTCATTGATACCGTAGACACCAACCATAAGGTCAATACTGATTTAATCATTCAAAACCGAATCATCCGAAATGAAGATTCAATTATTAGAACCCCATTTAAAGTTTACAAAATTAAGGAAGTGAATATTTTTACAGATGATAAATTTGAGAACAAGGATGCTCCCATTACGGATTCTCTGACCTACAATAATTATAACCTTTATAGTAATGAAAAACTCAAATTTCGTCCCCAAGCACTCACCGACGCAGTTTTCATCTCAAAAGGCAGTTTTTTTAGGGATATTGACAGAGCCCGAACCTATAAATATTTAAGTGAACTCAAAATTTTTAGATCTCCCACCATTGAGTATATCGAAAATACAGCCGATACAACCTTGACAGCAAACATCCATTTGATGCCAAAAAAGAAGTTTGGATTGAATTTCACAACCGATGTGTCACAAAGCAATATTCAAACCATTGGACTTTCATTTAGTACAGGACTATTGATTCGCAATGTGTTTAGAGGTGCCGAAATATTTGAAATTTCCGCCATTGGCTCTATTGGAGCTTCCAAAGACAGGGCCAATTCGCAAGATCAATTTTTTGATATCACCGAAATTGGCGCCAACATGAAACTCACGCTTCCAAGGATATTTTTTCCCATAAAAACAGTCAAGGTGATTCCGAAGTTTATGTCGCCAAGCACACGAATTAGCGCTGCAGCAACTAGCCAGAGAAACATAGGATTGGATAGACAGACCTTTACAGGTATGTTCAGTTACAATTGGTATCCATCTAGAATGGTGACCAACACGCTCGATTTGTTCAATGTTCAATATGTGAAGAATTTGAATACGGATAATTATTTTAGGGTTTATCAAAATTCATTTGATAGATTGAACGATATTGCTAGAAACATCAATTATATAGGAAATGATGATTTTTTGGATATTCCAACTCAAGCGGATGACTTCATTAGGGATGTTCTCAACCAGAATACTATTTTGAATCCTGATGACGTCGATTATTCAAATGTGAGCAACATATCGCAACGTAAAAACCGACTGACTGAAGACAACCTTATTTTTTCAACAAGCTTCAATTATGTCAAAAGCAAAAGGGAAAGCATTTTTGACAATGATTTTTCCATTTTACGCTTCAGGGGCGAATTGGCTGGAAATTTACTTTCAAATATTTCTAAATTGGCAGGTGTACAAAAAAATTCGGATAACCGATACGATATTTTTGGTGTCGCATTCTCACAATTCATTAAAGGCGAAGTGGACTATGTTAAATACTGGGATCTAGGTCGAAAAAACGTGTTTGCCATCCGCAGTTATGCAGGCATAGCTATACCTTATGGCAACTCAAGCAACATTCCTTTTTCCAAAAGTTTTTTTGGTGGTGGACCTAATGACAACCGCGCATGGACAGCTTACAACCTTGGTCCTGGAAGCTCCAAATCAATCAACGAATTTAATGAAGCAAATATGAAACTTCATTTTAGTGCAGAACAACGTTTTAATATTTTTGGAAGTTTTTATGGAGCCTTGTTTGCCGATGCAGGGAATATTTGGAATGTCTTTGACGACACCGATGAAGAGGCCGCAACCTTTGATGGATTTAGTTCGTTAAAGGATATCGCCTTGGGATCGGGATTTGGATTGCGTTATGATTTCAGTTTCTTTGTCATCCGTTTTGATGTTGGTTTTAAAACTTATAATCCTGCTTATGAATTGGGAAATCGCTGGTTTAAAGACTACAATTTTAACAGTGCCGTCTATAACATAGGAATCAATTACCCGTTTTAAATTATTCACTCATTTTAAATTGCATAGCGTATTATTTACGAAAATCCACAGGGCTAAAGACAGCGTTTTTGGTTTAATTTCATTATTTTTGAATATCGATTTATAATTAAAAACACACTATCCATGAGTCATCATATAAAAGCAGGCGTAGCTACAGGTAAAGAAGTTCAAGCCATTTTCAAACTAGCCAAAGAGAAAAATTTTGCCCTTCCGGCGGTCAACGTTATAGGTTCGAATACCATCAACGCCGTTTTGGAAACTGCCAAAGCACTCAATGCACCAGTCATCATTCAATTCTCTAATGGAGGCGCTATATTCAATGCAGGAAAAGGATTGAGTAATGACAATCAAAAAGCAGCGATAGCGGGAGGCATTGCAGGTGCAAAACACATTCATCTCATGGCAGAAGCCTATGGTGTTCCGGTGATTTTACATACCGATCATTGCGCAAAAAAATTACTGCCTTGGATTGATGGCTTGCTTGATGCCAGCGAACAGCATTTTGCCGAAACGGGAAAACCGCTTTACAGTTCTCATATGCTCGACCTATCGGAAGAACCTATTGAAGAAAATATTGAAATCTGCAAACAATACCTCAAGCGTATGGCCAAAATGGGAATGACGCTCGAAATTGAGTTAGGTATCACAGGCGGTGAAGAAGATGGCGTGGATAATAGTGATGTGGATGACAGTAAATTGTATACGCAGCCAGAAGAGGTTGCTTATGCTTACGAAGAGTTGAGTAAAGTAAGTGACCAATTTACCATTGCGGCAGCTTTTGGCAATGTGCATGGGGTTTATAAACCTGGAAACGTAAAATTGACTCCAAAAATATTGAAAAACTCACAAGATTATGTTTCAAAGAAATTTGGCGTAGGCCACAATCATATCGATTTTGTATTCCATGGTGGATCTGGTTCTACGGTCGAAGAAATAAGGGAAGGCATCAGCTATGGCGTTATTAAAATGAACATTGATACCGATTTGCAATATGCATTTATGAGTGGCATACGTGATTATTACGGCCAACATGCAGACTATTTAAAAGCCCAAATCGGAAATCCTGATGGACCAGACTCGCCTAACAAAAAGTACTATGACCCAAGGGTTTGGCTTCGTAAAGGTGAAGAAACTTTTGTAGAGCGACTAAAAAAGGCCTTCGAAGACCTTAATAATGTAAATACTTTATAACTTTGCTGCGCTAAACTAACTATCGATTGTGATTTTATAATTCAAAAAATCGTAAATCGTAAATCGTAAATCGTATATCTGTATGTCTTGGTTTAAAAGAAAAACAAAAGGAATTACCACCACTACCGAAGAGAAGAAAGACACACCCAAAGGGTTGTGGTACAAATCTCCAACTGGGAAAATCATCGATACGGAAGAGCTCGAAAAAAATTATTTTGTAAGCCCCGAAGATGGCTATCACGTCAGAATAGGCAGCAAAGAATATTTCAAAATTTTGTTTGATGATAACCTATTCAAGGAGTTGGATGCCAATTTGGATTCCAAGGACGCATTAAAATTTGAAGACACCAAAAAATATGTTGACCGTTTAAAAGCCGCTCAAGAAAAAACCAAACTCAAAGACGCTGTGCGCACTGCAGTTGGTAAATCTAAAGGCAAGGAACTAGTGATTGCCTGTATGGATTTTAATTTTATTGGTGGATCCATGGGAAGTGTCGTAGGCGAAAAAATTGCACGCGCTGGCGAATTTTCCCTAAAAAAGAAAATACCATTATTGATCATCTCAAAATCTGGTGGTGCCCGAATGCAGGAAGCTGCTTTATCTTTGATGCAATTAGCTAAAACCTCCGCAAAATTGGCACAACTTGCCGATGCCGGAATTCCTTATATTTCGTTGTGTACCGACCCAACTACAGGCGGCACTACGGCCTCTTTTGCAATGCTCGGCGACATCAATATCAGTGAGCCGGGCGCATTGATTGGTTTTGCTGGACCTCGCGTCGTAAGAGATACTACAGGGCAGGAATTGCCCGAAGATTTTCAAACTGCCGAATTCTTATTGGAACACGGTTTCCTCGATTTCATCACAGAACGAAAAGATTTGAAAAACAAGGTCAATCAATATATTGATTTGATTACCAATAAGCCTTTGAGGGTTTAAAAGTTAAAATCGAGCAAATTGAATGACTTTCTTTTGCCAAATTCTACTTGTAAATTCCTAAAAAACACTATATTTGCACCTTGATCCGAAAATCGGGTCTATACATAACAATCATTTACAACAATATTAGCATGTATCTAACAAAAGAATTTAAAGAGGAAATCTTTACAAAACATGGCAGCGATGCCAAAAACACTGGTTCAGCGGAAGGGCAAATTGCATTATTCACACACAGAATCAATCACTTAACAGGACATTTGAAAAAGAATCGTAAAGATTACAACACAGAGCGTTCATTGGTAAAATTGGTAGGAAAACGTAGAGCTTTGCTCGATTACTTAACCAAAAAAGATGTCTTAAGATATCGTGCCATTGTGAAAGAATTAGGATTTAGAAAATAATCACTCATAAGACCACGCCTACAAGCGTGGTTTTTTTGTTTTTGCGTTAGGGATTACTCGCTCTAGTTCATTTGAGAAAGTAGAGCTCGTGAATACACTGTATTTCCAGCGGCATCCTTTTTTGTCTGTTTGAGTAGAGCGAAAGCAGACAAAAAAGATACAGCGGAAAGCCCGACCCCTTGAGCTTGTTGAAAGGTGGGAGCGCCCAAATGAGTTACGCAATCGGAAGCGTCTAACATCCGTAAATAGAAGAAGCTAATTAATAGTTTTTCATTGGTCAGACACAACACTACACTACAACAACGCAACGACCATTGTTTAATTAGAATTAAAAATTTATGATTCCAAAAGTATTTAGAGAGGTCATTGACCTTGGTGATGGACGTACAATCTCCATCGAAACCGGAAAATTGGCAAAACAGGCTCATGGTTCGGTAGTTGTTCAATCTGGAAAATGTATGTTGTTATGTACAGTTGTTTCCAATTACAAACAAAGTGATGTTGACTTTTTACCTTTAACGGTAGATTATCGCGAGAAATTTGCCGCCTCGGGTCGTTATCCCGGAGGTTTCTTCAAAAGAGAAGCTCGACCTAGTGATGGTGAAGTTTTGACCATGCGTTTAGTGGATCGTGTATTGCGTCCATTATTTCCTAAAGATTACCATGCAGAAACGCAAGTAATGATTCAATTGATGTCTCATGATGATGACGTTATGCCAGATGCCATGGCTGGTTTGGCCGCATCTGCAGCCATTCAATTATCAGATTTTCCATTTGAATGCCCTATCTCTGAAGCCAGAGTAGGTCGAGTTAACGGAGAATTCATTATAAATCCTACAAGAGCACAATTATTGGAGTCTGACATAGACATGATGATTGGTGCCTCTGCAGATTCAGTAATGATGGTTGAAGGTGAAATGCACGAGATTTCGGAAGAAGAAATGGCAGATGCTATTAAGTTTGCCCATGAAGCCATCAAAGTACAATGTGCTGCGCAGGTTAAATTGGCAGAAGCTTTCGGTAAAAAAGAAGTACGTGCGTATGAGGCAGAACGTGAAGATGAATCTTTAGCAAAAAGAATTCATGACATGGCATACGACAAAGTTTATGCAGTGGCACGCTCTGCATCTGCAAAACAAGAACGTAGTGCTGCATTTGATGCAATAAAAGAAGAAATTAAAGCTACTTTTTCTGAAGAAGAATTGGCAGATTATGGAGGCATGGTTTCCAAATATTATTACAAAGCTGAAAAAGCTGCTGTTCGTGACTTAACCTTAAATGAAGGTTTGCGTCTTGACGGTCGTAAAACTGATGAAATCAGACCAATTTGGTGTGAAATCGATTATTTGCCATCAACGCATGGTTCGGCGATTTTTACACGTGGGGAAACTCAAGCTTTGGCGACGGTTACATTAGGAACTTCGAGAGAAGCCAACCAAATAGACATGCCATCATTTGAAGGTGAAGAGCGTTTCTATTTGCATTATAATTTTCCACCGTTTTCAACAGGAGAAGCTAAAATGATCCGTGGAACTTCACGTCGTGAGGTAGGACATGGTAATTTGGCGCAACGTGCCCTTAAGAATATGGTGCCTGATGAGTGTCCTTACACCGTAAGAGTTGTATCGGAAGTTTTGGAATCTAATGGTTCTTCTTCGATGGCAACCGTATGTGCAGGAACATTGGCACTTATGGATGCTGGCGTACAATTGAAAAAACCAGTATCTGGTATCGCAATGGGATTGATTTCTGATGGTGCTACTGGAAAATATGCTGTGTTATCTGATATTTTAGGTGATGAAGATCATTTAGGTGATATGGACTTTAAAGTCACTGGAACCGCTGATGGAATCACTGCCTGTCAAATGGACATCAAGGTCAAAGGATTGAAATACGAAATTTTAGTGAATGCTTTAAAGCAAGCTCGTAATGGACGTCTTCATATTCTTGAAAAATTGGTAGAGACCATTTCTCAACCAAATGCAGATGTAAAAGCACATGCACCTAAAATGATTACAAGAACAATTCCTAACGAATTTATTGGAGCCTTGATTGGACCTGGTGGAAAAGTGATTCAGGAATTACAAAAAGTTACCAAAACAACGATTGTTATCAATGAAGATCCGATTACTGAAGAAGGTATTGTTGAAATCTTGGGCACAAACCAAGCAGGTATCGATGCTGTATTGGCTAAAATAGATTCGTTGATGTTCAAACCAACATTGGGCGGAACTTACAAAGTCAAAGTCATAAAAATGCTTGACTTTGGTGCTGTTGTTGAATATCTTGATGCACCAGGAAACGAAACTTTATTGCACGTAAGCGAATTGGCTTGGGAGCGTACGGAAAACGTTTCTGATGTGGTGAATATGGGAGATGTTTTTGAAGTAAAATATTTTGGAGTCGATCCTAAAACTCGTAAAGAGAAAGTATCCCGTAAAGCTTTGCTTGAAAAACCGGAAGGCTATGTAGCAAGACCACCAAGGGATGATAGCAGAAGCGGTGGACGTGATAATCGTGGTGGCTCTCGTGATTCTCGTGACAGTCGTGGACGCGACAACAGACGCGATGATCGCAGAGATGATAGAGCTCCCAGAGAAGAAAGAGCTCCCAGAGAAGATAAAAAAGAAAACTAATTTTTTTTATCCATACATCCAAAACCTCGCAATCTAAAAATTGCGAGGTTTTTTTATTTCCTATCTTTTCAATCTAAATTAGTGTTGAAATGCAACGCCATAAAGTTAAACAGCGTTAAAAATTTGTTTTTCTCACATATTTGGTTAAATTACAGGTTATGGTTTACACAGATAAAGAAAAATATTCAGACATTTTAAACAGTTCCCTAACCTATTTAAAAAATATAGGATTTGAGAACATTCAGGCGGACACAGATGGTTACGAAACTCCAAAATCGTATCATAAACGAGGTAGCGATATTAACATCACGCCAGATATTGTTGCAGAAAAAGAAGGCAGAAAGCATTATTTTGACTTGAGTCTAAAATCGGAAAAGCCAAACCTTTTAAAATCGAAATGGCTTTTCCTAAATACTTTGAGCACGATGCATTCCCATCGATTTAAAATTATCACCACACGTGGTCATTATAAATTTACCAACGAGATGCTCACCGACATCAATCTCATGGATAAGAATCCGATAAAGATTTAAAAACATTAGCTCAATAACTTATGGGTTCATCGCTATAAAAATCCCAGTCCATTGCATCCTCAACTACTAATACTAAAATAACTAACGCCCCAACTGGCAAGAGGATAGTTGATATCGTTGACATGGCATTATCCTTTAATCGAATGTTTTTTATTTCATCATTCTTTAAAGGGAATTTCACCAATTCGCCGCTTGATTTTTTAATTCCATAGTAAGTTCCATTCTCGAAGGCGATACGCTTAAATTTAAGCCGCTCTCCTGTGGTCGTAACAATTTTGGTTTTATCTTCTTTTTTAACCGATTCGTCCAAAGACACATTTGCCGATTTATACACGGTACATCCTTGAAAAAGAATTAGTATAGATAAAATTAGGGTCAACATTTTGGTTTGTGAATTTGTTTTCATGATATGGTTATTTTTATGGTTTGTACTTTTAAATTGTATTCAACTATTTTTAAATTTATTTTCAATCATTCCTTTAAAAACTTGCCATTATTTTAAATCTCCATTTAATAATACACGTTTGTGCTTAACATCAAAACAAAGAATAATGCCAATATTTTGAACTGTTTTCATCTTTTTTATTAGTAAGATTAAAAATTAATATCATTCGTCTTCAAAAGGAAATCCCAAGTTTAACCTATCTAATCCCCAAAAAATTCCCCCTAAAAGAACTGCGCCTAAAAGGATATTAAATACTGAAGGATCTTTGTATATGGATTCAGTATTTTCTAGTTGAATTGGCATTTTAACCAACTCTCCCTGATATCTTTTTATACCGTAATACACCGTGTCTATCTTTACGATTTTATCAAACTCCAAAGAATTTGACTCATCGTGACTATAAATAATGCTAGCCGATTTACCATCTTCAACCGCTTTATCTAAAGAAATCGAATTTGCATAATAGGTTTTACAGCCATGGAACAATACTAACAATGCGAGCAATACGGCTGTTCCTTTTAATCTTAAAAATGTTAATTTCATAACTGGTTTCTCAAAATTATAACCCTAAAATCGATATGTGATTTTTGGTATATAGTACCATTTACCTATATCGTTCGCTAAAGCTGCTTTTAACTTATAAGAAGCATATTGCACACTAAAACTTAATGAAATTTGGGTCTTATCTGTTACATTAAGTACATACTCCAACTCAGGGGACATGAAAAAAGATGTCATTGCTTCATCTTGTACCTGATCGTCTTCGTTTTGTGATTCTATAACATCTGTTGTAATTGAAATAGTTGAAATACCTATGCCTGCACCAATTCCTATAAAAGACTTATTAAAGAAAATTATATCCCTTTTCAGTTTTATGAGTCCATTAAAAAAGATACTGGAAGTTCCTTTAAGCGTATCCAACCGTTTTATGTATGTAAAATTATTTTCGCGATTCCAACCTCCGAATTGAACGGCCAATTCAACAGAATTAACTTTGCTAGTTGGTACATTCATACTGAATTCTAAAAATGCCGCTTCTCTAAAATTCTGATTTGAAGTGGGTATAAAAAGCCCCATTCCAGCTCTGAATGATATGCTTTGAATCACTTCGTCAAAATCATCAACGTAGGTGTCAACAGTCCTTATGGAATCATATTGAGCCCATAATGGCATAAGGTTCAAATTCAATAATAGAATACATAAAGCAAATCGTTGCATACTATTTAGGTTTAATAATTACAATTCAAGGTTTTTAAAAGCAATAGGTTGGGATATGGTTTCAAACGTCTATTTTAAGGTTAAAATCCCTATCCTATTTTGTGCATCAAAGACCAATTCGGGCAATTTGATTAGATTTTTTATTATTTTCATGATTTAAAATTCATTTTTTGGTTGGTTTTACAATAGTATAATTGATTCTATCGAATTGATATTCAAGAGTATTTTCTCAATCTTTACTTTGATCTTTTTCAATCTATAAAAAGTTCTCGACTCCATTTCTATTTTTTTAAATTTCACAGCCTCATTTTTATGGGTAACCACCTTGACAGGATTTAAATGAAAAATGGCTTCTTTAAGAAGGTCCGACTTAATTTTGTATTCTTTAATATGTGATATACTAGGAACAGACCAAACAGAATTATTTGAGTTTCCACCATTTTATTTGAAGTTTTCATAACCTTAATTTTAGATTTATTTACACTCCAAATATCACCCCTAAAACTGAAACCGATATCCAATTTTATTGATGATGGATGAATCAGGATACCTTAATGATTATTATGATGCTTTACGATGGTTTTTAAAAATTATTTCTTGAGTATTGGACTATATGGATCTAGCTTTAACTTGATTGCTTGAATGGATCAAAATACGTTCGACCAAATCTGGCACAAGGGCCTGTAGAAAAGCATTTAGCCTTCCCATTCTCGACAACGTTGTTCTAAACCTTCGTTTCTTTATATTCATGATAATTGAATTGGCAACTTGTTCCAACGATTGAACCTTAAATCCAGATCTATCCTGCAAACCAATGAGCGATCCATTGGCTCCAATTGTTTTTTTGTCTTTTTCAATTTCAGTGATCCCGACAAATATCAACCCAACATGAATGCTGGAATTTGTTTCCTCAATCCGAATGGATTCGGCTATTGCCCTTAATGCCATTTTTGATGCGCTATAAGCAGAATTACTGGGCAAGCCCCTTATACCTGCAACACTCGAAATAAACACAATACTACCTTTGGTTTTTTTTATATATGGAAGTGCAGGTATCGAGATATTCGCCGTTCCCAAAACATTGGTGTCAAAGACTGTTTTGAACACTTTAGGTTTTAATTCAGAAAAATTGCCTCTCATGGAAACACCTGCGTTATTTATTAGTATGTCCAGCTTTCCAAACGATTTTAATGCAAACTCCAAAAGCTTTTCGGCATGATCTGGATCTGAAATATCACAACAAAAGGATGTCACTTTTCCACCTTGCTTTCTTATTTGTTCCTCAACTTTTATTAATTTCTCCTTACAACGACCATTTAATACCACGCAGGCACCGCGTTCAGACATTTGTATTGCAGTTGTTTTACCAATTCCACTACTGGAACCGGTAATCAATACAACCTTATCTTGAAAATCTTTTGATGACATGATTTCTGGTTTAAGATTAAATATTTGATTGCTAAATATGAACAGCGCTTTCTTATTAAATTGCCTTTGGAAATTTATTGATCTCACGGTTGGTCAATTTATCCTGGATAAACTCTGGCAACAGTTTGTCCAAAAGCATAAGACACTTGTTCACAAATCCGGGAACAATTACACTTTTCTTATGAAGCATTCCGTCTATGGCAATTTTAGCTGCATCTTCAGGATTCAACACAGACTCACGGGAAATCCAACCCAAAATTCGATTCTGATAGCACAATCGAGTCGTTGTATTTAATCCGCCAGGACAGATCGTGGTTACAGAAATATTGTCCTTTTTTAATTCTTTGGCCAAACTTTTTGAGAAGCTCGTCAAATAAGCTTTTGTGCCGCCATAGACCTGTTTTTTAGGCAATGCAAAAAAAGCAGCCATACTGCTGATATTCAAAATACTTGAAGGAGCATTTTTTTTAAGATTATCTAAAAGAAGCTTAATTAAAAGTGTGGGTGCCGTAACATTGACTTCAATTTGTTTTAAAATGAATTGATCGTTTAAATCTTCAAAAAAACCCCGACTTAAAATACCCGCATTATTGACCAAATATTTAATTTGAAGTTGATGCTTTTCAATATAATCTAAAATAGAATAACAGCTTTCCGTTTTGCTTAAATCCAATTCAAGAAAATGAACCGAGACATTTAGATTTTTCTTAATGAATTCTGTAAGTTGTGGCAACCCAGAATTCGGCAACGCCACTAAAACAATATTCATATCTCTCTGGGCAAATTCCAAAGCCATTGCTTTCCCAAACCCCTGACTCGCGCCCGTAATTAATGTATAGTAGTTTACCATGATTAAATATTTTTATAGTTAATTGATTGTCTTATGCAGCCCTTTAGCAAAGGGCGTGATTTTATAGTTTAAACTGGCAATAGCCTTATTAGAAGTGGCGCTTCTATTTGTAAACAAGGAATCCAAAACCTTTGGGGTTAAGGCAAAGTCAAACTTAAAAAGAGTATTAAGGTTGGATAGTATCAGTATTCCCCATTTTACTAAAGCATAATTGATTTGTAATATCTTTATTTTACTTTTAGTTAAGGTCCTAATGCTATCGAACAATTGTTGATAACTGACATTCTCTCCTCCAATAATATATTTCTCACCACTAATTCCCCATTGCAATGCCAAGAGATGGGCATTGATAACATCGTCTATAAACACATAATTAGAAATGACATTAAGTTTGGAAGGCACTAGCAAAACATCCTTTTTAGCAATCATTGTCATTAGTTTGTTTATACCATTGGAATACGTGTCTAATCGTGGCCCATAAACCCTTGAAAGATTTAAAACCGTGCAGTGTAAGCCTTTTTTCACGTAATTTAAAACCACTTCTTCCGACATGCTTTTGGTGAGTTCATAATCGTTGGAATAGGATACTAATCTAGGTTGTGACTCTGTAATTGGAACTTCCTTAAATGAGGGTCCAAAAACCGACAATGTACTTGTATAGATTACTTTTTTTATGTGACAATGTAAAGCCGCCTTTAATACATTCTCGGTGCCTACAACGTTTCCATTGTAGAAATTAGCTATGCTTTTGCATTTTAAATTGGTGTATGCAGCAGTATGAAAAACATAAGTGCATCCTTCCATAGCCTTTAAAATGGAATCAAAGTCACATAAATCGCCTTCAAAAACAATGATGTTTTTATGTTTTGGAAATTTATTGGAATTAATATCCCTTACGAGGGCATGCACAACAAAATTTTCTGATACCAATTTTAAGGCTAACTGATGACCAACATAACCTGTTGCTCCTGTTAAAAATACGTTCATGATAAGGTTTTGTTTTTTAAGGTTAGATAATAAAACATTGAGATTTCAAAAACCGCAGATAAGGCGATATGAATAAAAAAGACATACCATACACTGTTGGTGTAATAGGCAAATAAGCATAAAACAATCCCAAAAGGGATGGCTCCTAGAATCTCTTTTCTGGAATCAAAAACATGAATGAGCACATATAATACAGTACTATATAGTATCGCTGAAAAAAGTGGAACATATTCCAAAAACTGAAACAACAATACACCTCTAAAAAAGAATTCATAGCACAACAAAAACACAAAGCGTATACTGAAATACATCCATGCATTGTTGAGATTGTAATCGCTAACACATCTTCTATTTAAAGTTTGTTTTTTTGCAGTAACATCCGATAGGTATGCACACAGAAATACAATTACAAAAAACGGTAAAAGCACATAGAGTCTTGGTATTTCGATTGCATCAACTAAATATCTTGATTCTGGTAAAATGGTATAGAAAACAATTCCAAATAAAACAATCCCGAGTAGATGTTTTAGATTTAAAAGACGCAACCCATTGGATGCCAATAATGCCGTTTGCAGATTATGGACTCCGAGTTTTTTGTACACCATACTTATAATAAAATAAGAAGTGAAGCTCACAACAATCAAAACCCAAATGACAATAGAAGAGCTCATGATACAACAGGTATTAAGATTACATCAAATAAGGGTGATACGGCTTCTATTTTTACGCATTTTCCATTTCTATAATAAAAAATATTATACTTCCCTTTTGAAAGTTCAACTTTATAGCCTCCATAACCCAGAGGCTTCACTTTTACCATTTGTGTTTGGTTGTCACAAAAAACCGATTCAATCCCAGTGGGTTCATATAAGTAAAGCAACATCAAGTTTTGTTTAATCTTGTCGAAATTCAATGGGTTAATCTTATTTGGCGTTTGAATGTGATACTGTCCTTGACTATAAACAATAGAATGGTTTGTTTTTACCTTACTGTTAAGTGTCCTATAAAGTGATGCATAAATCAAAGCACCATCTTTATAAATGTATTTTTCTTTGCCCACGGCCTTGTATTTCAAGATGAACTGCGCTTCAACCTCGCTATTAATGGTATAAATCACAGAATCTTTAGCCTTATGGATTGATATTTTTATGGAGCCAATCACCAAATTGTTCTTTACAATATTGAATATTATGGGTTCCGGTGGATTGCTGCCATAGTGTGAAGCGAACGTCAAAAGGAATAAAACAGCAATGGTTTTTTTGACAAATTTTTTGAGCAACAAAATCTTTTTTGACTTTGATGGGATGGATCTAAACTTGCTTAAGGTGTATAAAATTAACATTAGTATCATGGCTAATAATTTTAAGATTGCGGTTAACAATCATAAAAGTAGTATGGTCCATGAATACCAATATCCAATATAGTCTATGCTGTAAAAATCAGGATGTCCAACGATAATTTCGGATTAATAATGAGATTAAAACCGCTCTCTGTAAGTAGTTGGTGTTTCGGAAGTGAATTTTTTAAATGCAGAATAAAAAGTGGATTTTGAATTAAAACCACATTCCAATCCAATGGCAACGATGGTATATTGGCTAAATTCGTCATCAGACAAAAATTTCTTCGCCTGATCTACACGTAAGGAATTTATAAAATCTGAAAAATTGTTATTGCTATATGCATTGATGAGCTTCGAAAAATAGCTTTTGCTCATTCCCAAATCAGAAGCAACTGATTCCATGCTCAATAATGGATCTAAATATAATTTTTCTTCAATTAAGTGATTTTGTATATTATTGAAGTCGTTTTGGTGTTTGTCATTTAAAAACCCATCCATTTGTTTTTCAGGATTCAAACGCCGCTCGGCTTTTATCAATACCCTATCGGCATCGATTGAGCTTCTTAAAGAAATACGATCTTCTACAACATTATATTTGTAAAAGCCTTGATAGCCTATCCAATATAATAAAATTGAAGAGCTCAAACGCAATAGATCATATGCGTCTTTTTGATAGACATTAAGCATCACGACGGCTATGATCCAAAATACGATAACAATGCTTCCCAATCTGATAAACCATTGTAGCCAATGAAGATCATCATAAGCCAAAATATATTCAAGAAGTTTGTGTCTTTTAAAAACGATTAGGCAAGCATTTATAAAAAGGAAAATGCAATACACTATGTTGACCATTTCTTCAATATTGGTATAGGCTTTTATTATAGTCACATCTTGATCAGGAACTTGGTAATACACATAAGAAATTAAGCAAAGTCTAATAATAATTTCAAAAACAAATAGGATAATCGTCGGCTTGATAAAATCATTAACCTTCTCCTCAATTCTTAAAAAATGTGTTGTAAAAGCATAAAACATCGGGAAAATCAAAACATACCAGGGAATCTGCAATTGTTTTAATAGAAATGAAAAAGAAAAAAAATCATGATCAATTAACCAGCTTTGTAGGTTGTTCAAGGAAATAAAAAACACAACCAAGTTTAAGTATATGACAACCTTTCCAAATTTCTTTCTCACAAAAATAGTGACAAGATTAAATCCAAAGCCTTGTAAGACACCTGCAATAAGTAAAAAATTGACAACAGATACAAGGTTCATGATTAATAGGTTTTGAACAATTACAATGCCCTTTACCAATTGTGTTAGGAGAAAGGAAAAGCTAGGTTATTTTAATAAAAGAACTTATTGAATTATCGCTAATATAGAGAAAAATGTTAAAATTTCAGATTTGAAATTAAACAAAAGGAAAGTAATATCAATTATGCAACATTTAAATTGAAATTTCCAATCAATTGATTTTCAAGATTGGTATTCAACGAATGTTTATAGCTTTTATTGATCACAACAAAATATATGTATTTATCCAAAAGAACTTGAATGTATGAAGACGATATTACTGATTTTGCTTTCATGATCAATGGATTGGTTAGACTTGTTGATTATTGATATAAAATTAATTGTAATATTTAATAGTCAATTAGTTAAAATGTCGAAAAAACAAATTATTATTCTTAAATTTCACAAAATTCACCAAAACCTACTTGTAATTTTTCAAAAAATGCAAGAATTGTTTTTCTCCTATTTAAAGGACAAGTCTCCGGACAATACCTCTTTTGCCGACGAGATCGCTTCAGTATTGGATATTGGATATGATGCGGCCTACAGGCGGATCAATTTAAAAACGAGCTTATCATTGGATGAAAGCATCAAACTCGCAAAACATTATAAAATTTCCCTTAACAAACTCTTTGAAGTAGGGAACCAAAATACCATCATGGCCGAATTGTCGCCAAGGCCCAGCGATGAAAAAGGATTGGAACTATGGTTCAAGCAATCTTTGAGTAATGCGTATGCCCTCACGAAATTAAAAAATGCTGAAATCATTTGGTCAGGCAAGGATATCTCTGTGTTTAGAACACTTACAGATTCTTATTTCACTCGCTACAAAATGTATGTTTGGCTGAAAGACATCAATGTAGAAATGGCTAAAAGCAAAATTACATTTGATGAATGGGTAGGAACAATTCCAAACTCACTGCTGCAAAGT
>JBGSXJ010000041.1:0-4983 GCA_041751535.1 Aquaticitalea sp. | reverse complement strand
TTTTTAAATTAAATTAAAAGATGATTATCTATATATTAAATGTGGATAAACTTTTTGGTTGATAGAGACGGTTTAATTTAATAACCGTAGCTTTGTAAAAACTTAATTGCCAAGCTTCTCCTTAAATTAAGATATTTGAATAACAAAATTTCTTCCCGACACCTGTCGGAATTACTAAATGAATAAGATTACATCATAAATGACTAGACATAAAAAAAAGAAATCCAATCACGGGATTTCAAACCTTACAAATACCATTCTCGGTATTTTAAAGAAAGATAGAAACCAAACCTTCAACTACAAACAGATTGCTGCAAAATTGGAAGTTAACGATGCCAATAGCAGAAATCAAATCATTAAAAAACTTCAAGAATTGCTTGCAAAAAAGGAAATTGAAGAAGTTGAACGTGGTAAATATAAAATAGTGGTCAATACCGAATACCATACTGGTAAGCTCGATATGGCTGCCCGAGGTTCTGGATATATCATCAGCGAAGATTTTGATGAAGATGTGTTCATTGCTTCCAATAATATCAATAAAGCCCTTGATGGCGATGAAGTAGAATTTTACGTTTACAAACGACGTAAAAAAGGAAAGTTTGAAGGTGAAATTACAAACATCATCAAACGTGCAAAAAGTGAATATGTAGGCGTTATACAAATTCATAAAAATTATGCCTTTGTGATTACGGATGGAAATAAAATGTACAAAGATATTTTTGTTCCTATCAGCAAAATAAATAAAGCTGAAGATGGAGATAAAGTATTGGTATCTCTTGAGGATTGGCCAGAAAATCAAGATTCTCCAAATGGAAGTGTACTTAAAGTCCTTGGGAAACCTGGAGAGCATAACACGGAAATTCATTCCATTCTTGCTGATTATGGTTTGCCTTATGAGTTTCCTCCTGAAGTTGCAGAGTTTGCCAACAAACTCGATACATCCATTACCCAACAGGAAATTGCCAAACGTCGCGATATGCGAAAAACTTTAACCTTTACGATTGACCCAAAGGATGCTAAAGATTTTGATGATGCCTTATCTTTTGAGGTTTTGGATAACGGCTTATTTGAAATAGGAATTCATATTGCCGATGTGTCTCACTATTTACAAGAAGGTACCATTTTAGATGATGAAGCTTACGAACGTGCCACATCCGTTTATTTGGTGGATAGAGTAGTGCCCATGCTTCCGGAAGTATTGTCCAACAACGCTTGTTCATTGAGGCCGCATGAAGAAAAATACACCTTTTCGGCAGTTTTTCAAATAAATGAGAAAGCTGAAGTGAAAGATCAATGGTTTGGAAGAACAGTGACCTATAGCGATGCACGTTTTGCATATGAAGAAGCACAGGTAATTATTGAAACCAAGGCAAACCAAATTCCTGCTGAAGTTTCGTTGACAGGTGAGCCTTACATGGCAGATCAAAACATTGCAGATGCAGTTTTAAAAATGGACGAATTGGCAAAAATTATGCGTAAAAAGCGTATGCGAGATGGTGCCATTTCATTTGATAAAGTAGAAGTGAAATTTGATTTGGATGAACAAGCCAATCCTATTGGAGTGTTCTTTAAAACCAGCAAGGATGCCAATAAATTGATTGAAGAGTTTATGCTTTTAGCTAATAAAAAGGTGGCTGAATTCATAGGAAAGCAATCTCCTAAAAAGACCTTTGTGTATCGCGTTCATGATGAGCCGGATGAAAGTAAATTAGCTGCCTTACAGGGAATTGTTTCTAAATTTGGATATAAATTAAACTTCAAGGATAAAAATAGTATTTCTGCATCCTTAAACGGATTACTTCGTGATGTAGAGGGAAAAAAAGAACAAAATCTTGTCGATACATTGACCATTCGTAGCATGAGCAAAGCAGAATATACAACTAAAAACATCGGGCATTACGGCCTAGCCTTTGACTATTACAGTCATTTTACCTCACCAATACGACGGTATCCAGATGTGATGGCACATCGTTTATTACAACATTATATCGATGGTGGAAAATCTGCCAATGAGGATATTTTTGAGGAAAGGTGTTCGCACTCCAGTAATATGGAAAATCTCGCCACCAAAGCCGAACGAGATTCCATAAAATACATGCAAATCAAATTTATGCAAGATCATAAAGATGAAGAGTTTGTTGGTGTTATTTCAGGAGTAACAGATTGGGGAATTTATGTTGAAATCATTTCAAATAAATGCGAAGGCATGGTCAGCCTTAGGGACTTGAATGATGACCATTATCAATTTGATCAAGATCAATATGCCGTTGTCGGTAAAAAAACAGGTGTTACCCATCAACTTGGTGATGAGGTGGTCGTAAAAGTGAAAAATGCAGACTTGGTTAAAAAACATCTCGACTTTACCCTCATAGGAAAACACGATAATTTATAATATCTATATGAAAGAAAACACTAATGCCTTAAAAATAATAGTATGATTTTAACCACAACCAATACCATCGAAGGCTTTAAAATTATTGAATATAAAGGCATTGTTTCCGGTGTTGGAGTCAACGTTCAAAAGATGAAAATGACCTTCAATGTAGAAAAATATTATAAAGCCATTGGCGATAGTGTGAGCGAAGTTAAAGAACAGGCCTTTCAACAATTAAGGGATAATGCAAAACAATTAAATGCCAATGCAGTAGTTGGAATCCATGTGGACATAGAGCTTACTGCTTCCAATTATGTTGCCGTGTCCGTTACCGGAACAGCGGTCATCGTGGCATAATTATATCAAATCATACAAACTGTAACAAATAAAAAAATGTTCCATCTATACTAATGGAGCATTTTTTTTTAAACATTAAACAACTAACAAAAAAGTAAGATGAAATCAATCCTATCTGTTATTATGTTGAGTATCACCCTATCGTTCTGGGCACAGAATCCATTGGATAAAAGCGTAGGGGAATTTAGTGAAATTAAGGTTTACGATTTAATCGAGGTCAATTTGGTAAAATCCAAAGAAAACAAAGTGGTCATTACTGGAGACGATGTGGAATATGTTGAAATTGTCAATAAAGATGGCATTTTAAAGGTAAGGATGAAACTGGATAAAATATTTAATGGCACCAGAACTTTTGTTTCGGTTCATTATACAACCCTAAACATTATTGATGGCAATGAAGGCGCGTTCATCACGGCCAATGAATTGATAGAACAAGATTTTATTCTGTTAAAAGCCCAAGAAGGAGCACGCTTAAAAATTGGGCTTGATGTTAATAAAGTCGAAGTAAAAGCGGTGAGTGGAGGTATTATCGAAACAAGGGGTAAAGCAAAAAGTCAAGAAATAAATTTGAACACCGGTGGAATTTACAAAGGACGTGAGTTTCCAACCTGGATAACAGATGTGAATATACGGGCGGCTGGCGAAGCAGATGTAAATGCGTCAGATACAGTCAATGCCAAAGTTAGGGCCGGAGGAGATATTAGTATCTACGGGCATCCTCAAAAAGTCAATGAAAACACTGCATTTGGAGGGAGAATAAAGCGTATCGAATAAATCCCTAAAGTTTTTTAAATTTGTGGAAACACAATTTGCATGTTTGATGATATTTTATCAGCCATTCCATTCGGCATTATACTGGCATTGACAATTGGTCCCGTATTTTTTGTTCTGTTGGAAACGAGTGCTACAAAAGGTTTCAAAAGCGCCTTGATTTTTGATCTTGGAGTGATTTTGGCAGATATCTTCTTTATTGCGGTGGCTTTTTTTAGTACCAATAAACTACTCCAAAAATTAAAGGACGATCCAAATATTTTGGTCTTTGGAGGTATCTTACTGGTGGTTTATGGAATCATAACGTTTACTAAAACGTCCAAATCATTTCGTTCTATTGTTAGAGAATATCACAAGGTGGAGTTTCAAAAAAATTATGGCAAACTTTTTTTAAAAGGATTTCTTCTCAACTTTATCAATGTAGGCGTGTTGGTTGGCTGGCTTGGCTTTATAGTTATTGGCAATACACTTACAGATTCTACCCAAGGTCTGATGGTGTTTTTATCTACTATTTTGGCCACTTATTTTGTAGTTGACATTTTTAAGATGCTCATTGCAAAAAAACTTAAGAGCAAACTAACCCCCAGACTCATATTTAAGACCAAAAAAATCATTGCTTTAGTTATTTTAGGATTTGGTGTTATTCTTCTGGCTCAAGCCTTTTTCCCAAGAGAAAAGGAAATGCTTAAAGATCGCTTGGAACATTTGAATCCTTTTTAATAACATTTGTATTCATTCCTCTTTGATAGATTTTTCCATTTTATAGTTTGTGAAGTCTTGATTCTTGCAGTGTACCGGTCTTGGTTCTCTTCCCAAGCCAACAATATGTTAGAATTAAAAAACCTCCAATCCCGATTCTTTGGAGTTGAAGGTTTATTGAGGTGTCGAGCGTCCCGATGCTTCGGGAGAACCGCCACATGCTCTTTTATCAGTTAGGAATGTAAGAAAAAAAACCTTCAGGAATACCCTGAAGGTTTATTGAGGTGTCGAGCGGATTCGAACCGCTGTAGCAGCTTTTGCAGAGCTGAGCCTAGCCACTCGGCCACGACACCATAATTGAACGGCAAATGTATAAAAAATTAACTTTTTACACTATTTACAAATGCTTTTTTCGCTTCTCGGTCATTTTTATGGTCACCATCTCCACATCACCACCTATTGGCGGATTCAGTTTACGAACCCAAACCGTGGCTTTCGTCACCAGTTGATCTTCTTTAAGAATCCGGATTAAAATGCGTTTGGCAACGGTTTCCAATAAATACGTGGGCACTTTCATTTCTTCTTTAATAATTCGATTCAAAAGTACATAATCTACAGTATCACTCAATTTGTCGGATACTGCCGATGGTTGTAAATTGGCCTTTACCTCCAAATCCACACGGTAATCGCTACCAATTTTGGTTTCCTCTTTTAAACATCCATGATGGGCAAAAACCCTTATATTTTCAACTTTTATGATTCCCAAAACAATTCAATTTCAA